>JASFUV010000085.1:0-5850 GCA_050050155.1 Acidimicrobiia bacterium
GACGAACACGGGGAGGGCGGTGAGGTGGTCGAACGGGGCGTCGATGAAACCCTGCACCTGGCCGGTGTGGAGGTCGACCGAGACGATGCGGTCGGCGCCCGCCACCCGGAACAGGTCGCCGACGAGGCGGGCGGTGATCGGCTCGCGGGGCCGGCCCTTCTTGTCCTGGCGGGCGTAGGCGTAGAAGGGAACCACCGCGGTGATCCGCTTCGCCGACGCCCTCTTCAGGGCATCGATCATGATCAACTGCTCCATCAGGTGGAAGTTGATCGGGTCGGTGTGGCTCTGGATCACGAAGCAATCCGCGCCGCGCACGCTCTCGGTGTAGTGGATGTAGATCTCGCCGTTGGCGAAGACGGATCGCTCCACCTTCCCGAGGTCGACGCCGAGGATGTTGGCGACTTCCCGGGCCAATCCCTCATAGGCCGAGCCCGAGAACACCATGAGGCGTTTTCGCCCCGAGATCTCCATCCTCCGCACACCTCCCTCCGGGCACCGCGCAGCGTAGCTCACGTCCGCGCGCAACGACCAACTTGGGACGGGCCGGATGCCGGGTCACCCCGACGTGGGATCGGGTGTGCGGCGCCGCAACGCGGCATCGACCACGGCGAGCTGATCCACCGAGTTCACTCCGAGCGCCTCCTCGGGAGAGGCCGGCACCGCCGCCAGGGGAAGACCCTGCCCGGAGAGGACCCCGATGACGTCGGTGAGGTACAGCTCCCCCTGGTCGTTGTCGGGGCGGAGGGTGGCAAGAGCGGCGGCGAGGGGGCCGGCGTCGAAGACGTACACCGAGGTGTTGACCTCGCGGATCGCCACTTCTTCGGGACCGGCGTCGCGGGCTTCGACGATGGCGACGACGGCACCGTCATGGCGCACGACCCGTCCGTAGTCCCGTGGTCCGTCGACGACCGACAGCAGCGTGGCAGCCGCACCGACCCGCCGGTGGGTGGCGATGAGGGTGCGGAGGGTCGACGGCCGGATGAGCGGCATGTCGCCGGGGAGGACCAGGATCTCGTCTCCCGGGGACGGGTCGAGCGCGGCGAGCCCGATCTGAGCGGCGTGGCCGGTACCGTGCTGCTCCTCCTGGAGGGCGGTGGTGACACCGCCGGGGAGAATGGCCTCCACCGCCGCGGCCTGGTGCCCGACGACGACCACGATGTCGTCGCAGCCGGCCGCCGCCGCGGCGTCGAGCACCCATCGAACGAGGGGCCGTCCCGCCGCCTGGTGGAGGACCTTGGCGAGGTCGGATCGCATCCGGGTGCCTTTGCCGGCCGCGAGCACGAGCGCTTTCACGGCATGGGATGGAGGATGGGGGTCATGCGCTGGGGGGCCAGGACTCGAACCCGGACTGAGTGGACCAAAACCACTTGTGCTGCCAGTTACACCACCCCCCAAAGGGTGAGCCCGGCGAGTGTACCTGCCCGGCGGAGTCACTCTCCGGCGTCGTCGTCGAGGATCTCCCAACCTCGCGCCACCGGTGCGGTGGCCCTGGCGTCACGGGCCCCGCGGGGCGCCACCGTCACCGCGTCCTCCGCCTCGGCGCGGTCGAGGAAGAAGGCGTAGAGGGAGGGACCACTACCGGACATGAGCACCGGCCTCCCCCAGCGCTCGGCGAGTTCGGCCCGCCAGTCGTCGACGACGGGGGCGATCGCCGCCGCCGCCGGGTAGAGGTCGTTGCCGAGCGGTCCCTCCCCCCGCAGCGGTGGCGGCAGGGCCGCGGCCGGAACGGTGTCACCCCGCGGCTCGCCGAGGGCGTCCCACCGGGCGAACACCGCCGGGGTCGCGAGCTCGATGGGCGGAACCACGATCCCGAAGGCGTATCCCTCGGCAAGGGGCCGGGGGTGGAGCACCTCGCCGCGCCCCCCGACGAGGGCGAGACCACCGCGCAGGCAGAACGGCACGTCGGATCCGAGACCGGGCGCGAGCTGTTCCAAGTCGCTCCCCGCCACCGAGAAGAGACGTCCGGCGAGGGCGAGAGCGGCGGCGGCATCGGCGCTGCCGCCTCCGAGCCCGGCCGCGGCCGGGATGTCCTTGGCGAGGGTGAGCCGCACCTTCCGGTCGCTCCCGGCCCGGTGGCGCACCGCGGTCACCGCCCGCCAAGCGAGGTTGTTCCACCCGTCGAGCAGGGCGGCGCCGGAGGCGGTCACGGCGACGTCCTCGGCGCCATCTTCGAGGTCCAGCAGGTCCGACCAGTCGACCGACTGGAACAGGCCGTGGATCGGGTGGTAGCCGTCGGGGCGGCGGGAGCCGACCCGCAGCCCGATGTTGACCTTGGCGTGGGCGCGGGCGCGCATCACGTCCCCTGCCCGGCCGCGGCGATCCGGACGAAGTCGTCGGGAGCGAGGTCCTCGGCCCGGGCGGTGGGATCGATCCCGGTCTCCTGCAGCACCCGGTCCGGTTCGTCCAGCACGCCGCGCATCGAGCGGCGCAGCATCTTGCGCCGCTGGTTGAACGCCGCGGCCGCCAGCTCGACGGCCCGTTCCGCCGCCGCGGGTGCCGGCACCCGGGTCAGCGACACCACCGCGGACGCGACCGCGGGTTCGGGGACGAACACGGAGGCCGCCACCGGGAACTCGAATCGGACCGCGGCATGGAGTTGCGCCACCACCGACGGCAGCCCGTAGACCCTGCTCCCCGGTGCGGCGGTGAGTCGGTCGGCGACTTCGCGTTGCACCATCACCACCATGGTGGTCACCTGCGGCACGTGGCGCAGGATCTCGAGGAGGAGCGGGGTGCCCACGTGGTAGGGGAGGTTGGCGACCAGCGCCCAAGGGCCTCCGGGAAGGGCGGCGACCAAATCGGTCTTGGCGGCGTCCTCGAACCGCACCTCGGCGGTGGAGCCGGCCAGGGTCTCGGCGAGCACCGGCTCGAGGGCCCGGTCGATCTCGTAGGCGACGACGGTGGCGCCGGTGGCGGCCAGGGCCCGGGTGAGGGTTCCCGTCCCGGCGCCGATCTCGACGACGCGGTCGCCGGGCCCGACCGCGGCGCGACGCACGATGCGTTCCACCAGGTTGGGGTCGGCGAGGAAGTGCTGGCCGAGCCGCGTACGGGGCCGGTGACCGTGGCGCGCCAGGAGGTCTCTCAGCTGGCGGCGCCCTTGGGGCCGCTCTGTCACGTCCCACTCCGGTAGACGCGGGTGGCGGTTGCGGTCGACGCCGCGGCGACCTCGGCAGGGTCGACGCCCCAGACACCCGCGACGGCGGCGCCAACCAGCGGGACGAAGGCCGGCTCGTTGGCCTCGCCCCGGTGCGGCGGCGGCGCCAGGTAGGGGGTGTCGGTCTCGACCATGGTGCGGTCGCGGGGCGCCACCGCGGCGGCGCGGCGCACCGTGTCGCCGTTGGGGAAGGCGACGGGCCCGGCGAACGAGAACGTCACGCCGAGCCGATCGAATCGTTTCGTCCAGCGGGGGCCACCCGTCCAGCAGTGCAGCACCGCCCGCTCCCCCAAGCCTGCCGCGGCGACCATCTCGTAGGCGTCGGCGAAGGCGTCCCGGATGTGGATGAGGGCCGGTTTCCCCAGCGCGGCCGCCAGGTCGAGCTGCGCCTGGAAGGCGCGACGCTGATCCTCGCGGGGGGAGAGGTCGCGGTAGTAGTCGAGGCCGATCTCTCCGACGGCGTCGGCGTCCCGGATGAGCGCCTCGATACGGCCCTGCTGCTCGTCCCACCGATCGGCGTCGTGGGGGTGGATCCCGGCGGCCCACCACACCCGGTCGGGGTGGTCGGCCGCAACCCGCCGCGCCTGGAGTGAGGTCTCCAGGTCGACGCCGGGGCACATGAACCGCTCCACACCTGCCGCGGTGGCGCGCTCGAGCACCTCGTCGACCGGGTCTTCGGTCATGAACAGGTGGCAATGGCTGTCGATCCAGCCGCCGGCCATGGGACTACTCGCCGTCGTCGGGCGGGTCGACCTTGGCGAACAGCGGCACCGGCGCCGCGAGGGCGGCGCCGGAGGCCACCGGACGGCGCTCCCACGCCGGCTGCCGGCCGGAGACGTCGAGGCCCAGCATCGTGAGGACCCGCTGCGAGGTGACGGGGAGGTAGGGGGCGAACCCGGCGGCGAGCCCGGCGATCGCCTGGAGAGCGACGAAGAGAGTGGTGCCGGTCCGGTCCGGGTCGGTGGTCGCCGTCTTCCACGGTTGCCGTTCCGAGAGGTACTGGTTGGCGGCCTGGGCTCCACCGAGCAGGGTGGCGAGGCCGGCCCGGAGCTGCACTGCGGCGATGTGGGCGCCGGCGGTGGCGAGGGCGGCGTCGGTCGCCTCCAGGAGGTCCCGGTCCACTGCGTCGAGGTCGCCCGGGGTGGGCACGACACCGTCGAAGTAGCGGTGGGTCATCGCCATCACCCGGTTGACGAGGTTGCCCCAGGTGGCCACCAGCTCGTCGTTGATGCGCCGCACCAGCTCGTCTTCGGTGATGTCGACGTCGGAGGTCTCGGGCAGGTTGGCGGAGAGGGCGTAGCGGAGGGCATCGGGCTCGTAGCGCTGCAGGGCGTCGCCGATGGTGAGGCCGACCCCGCGGCTCGCCGACGCCTTGCCTCCCTTGAACGTGACGTACTGGTTGGCGGGCACGTCGGTGGGGAGTTCGAGCCCACCGTACCCCATGAGCATCGAGGGCCAGATGATGGTGTGGAAGGGGATGTTGTCCTTCCCGATGAAGTAGTAGTGGGCCGCGTCGGAGTTCTCCCACCAGCGGCGCCAATCGTCGGGATTGCCGGCCTTCTCGGCCCACTCCTTGGAGGCGGACAGGTAGCCGATGACGGCATCGAACCACACGTAGATCTTCTTGCCGGGTCCCAGGTCGTCGACCGGAATGTCGATCCCCCAGTCGATGTCGCGGGTGATGGCCCGGTCGTGGAGCCCCTCCTCGATCCAGCCGAGGGAGAAGTTGAGGACGTGCTTGCGCCAGCCGACCCGGCTCTCGAGCCATGCACGGAGCCGGTCGGAGAAGTCGGAGAGGCGCAGGTAGAAGTGCTCGGTGGCGCGGGGCTGGGGGGTGGCCCCGGTGAGGCGGGAGCGGGGATCGACCAGGTCGACGGGATCGAGGGTGCGGCCGCAGTTCTCGCATTGGTCGCCGCGGGCGTGCTCGTAGCCGCAGTGGGGGCAGGTCCCCTCCACGTAGCGGTCGGGCAGGAAGCGCCCCGCCTCGGCGTCGTAGAACTGGTCGGAGGTGCGCTTGTCGATGAAGCCGTTGTCGAGGAGGCGGAGGAAGAGATCCTGGGTGACGGCGTGATGGTTCGGTGTCCCTGTGGACGTGAACAGGTCCCAGTCGAGTGCGAGGGCGTCCCACTGCTCGAGGAACTGATGGTGGTAGCGGTCGACGATGTCCTGCGGCGCGACGCCCTCGTCCTCGGCCCGCACCGTGATCGGGGTGCCGTGCACGTCCGAACCGGACACCATGAGGACCTCGTTGCCGATGGCCCGGTGGTAGCGCGCGAAGATGTCTGCCGGGAGGTAGGCGCCGGCGAGATGTCCCAAGTGCCGCGGGCCGCTGGCGTACGGCCAGGCCACAGCCACCAGGATGTTCCGGGAGTCGGTAGGCGAGTCGTCCAAGGCCGGCGATGGTACCAGTTGGGGAGTCGACACTCCGTCGGTTTCAGGACCGGGTACACTACCGCCCTGCAAGAGGACGCTGGCCGACGGGGACGAGGCCGCATCGGTCACCAAATGGAGGTACCCGTCTTGGACACCGGCATGGTGCGCAAGATCGACGACCTCGGCCGGATCGTGATTCCGGCTGAGACTCGGCGACTTTTTCATATTCGCGAGGGGGACGAACTGGCCATATCCGTGGATGAAGACTCGATCATCATTCGCAAGCTCGAAGCCGCCTGTGTGTTCTGTGGCTCGACCAAGGA
>JASFUV010000086.1:0-5834 GCA_050050155.1 Acidimicrobiia bacterium
CTGATGCGCGGGGTCGATGCCCTGGTGGAGCAGACGGCCCGCTGGTTCCTACTGCGCGGCGACGACCAGCCGATCGAAGCCACCATCGCCGCGTTCGAGGAGGATTTGGCCGCCCTGGCCGATGCCCTGCCCGGGGCCGGGCCGGAGGCGTGGGTGGCCGATCACGAAGCGGTCGTGACCGACCTGGTCGACCGTGGCGTCCCCGCCGAGGTGGCGGCCCGCCACGCCTTCCAACAGGACCTGGTGCTCGGCCCCGCCATCGTGCAACTCTCCCATGGAACGGGGCGGAACCTCGAGACGGTGGCCGGGGTCTTCTTCCATCTCGGGGAGAAGGCACGCCTCGACTGGCTCCAACAGCAGGTGGACGGTTTCATCCCCGCCAACCACTGGCAGCGGCTCGCCCGCCAGGCGGTCGAAGACGATCTGGTGATGCTGCGTCGTGACCTGGCGGAGCGGGTCCTGGTCTCGACCGGGAGCCGCCCCCCCGAGGCCGCGGTCGAGGCGTACCTGGAGGAGCGGCCGGGCGGTCGTCGCAGGCTCCTGAC
Organism: Acidimicrobiia bacterium; assembly: GCA_050050155.1. Classification (GTDB taxonomy): domain Bacteria; phylum Actinomycetota; class Acidimicrobiia; order Spongiisociales; family UBA5794; genus CAYQEC01. The sequence goes on from JASFUV010000086.1 coordinate 546, forward strand.
GCTGATGTCGAGCCTCGCCGCCGACGGCATCGCCGACATGGACGCCGCCATGGTGGCGATCCGCCAGATCCGGCGCGCGGTGGGCTGAACGCTCCGGGCCGCTCACCTGCGTTGTCACTCCATGATGCGGAGGGTGCCGGGCAGGTCCATGCGGCGGAGACGGCGGGCGGTGAACAGTGGCGCCAGCGCCACCGCCGCCACACCGACGGCCACGACCGCGACCAGCGTGGCCGGGGACACCATCAGCTCGAGGCTGATGTCCGGAATCGTCTCGGCGGCGAGCGAGTTGATGAACCACCACAGGATCCCCATTCCGCCGGCGAACCCGAACACGGTGGCGACCACACCGATGACGCCGTTCTCGACGACGGCCATCCGCAGCGCGGTGCGCACCGGCACCCCGTAGGCGAACATCGTGGCGTACTCCCGGGCCCGTTCCTCGACCGCGATGCTGGCCGAGTTGAAGGCGATGAGCACGGCGAGGATCAGCACCGCGAAGCCGACGATCTGGAGGATGCCGATGAACTGGGCGAGCAGTTCGTCGAGCTCGTCGGCGGCGGCCGACGCCTTCTGCACCGACGCCACGCCGTCAAAGGTGAACAGCTCACGGATCACATCGTCGGACGTGGCGTCCGGCGCCGGTGTCACGTCGACCACGTTGACCAGCCCGGCCGCCCCGAACAGGCCGGCCTGACTCTGATCCAGGTAGGAGACGAACCGGAACGGGTTGGGATGCGTCGCCGCCACCCGAACCTCCGTGTCGACCAGGGTGAAGGTGGTCGGACCGGTCCGGAACGGATGGGTGAGGGTGACGGTGTCCCCCACCCCGACGCCGAGGTCGTCGGCCGCCCCCTCGGCCAGGACCAGGCCTTCGGTTCCCGGACCGGCGGCGCCGGCGACGATCGTCGGCCGGTACACGTCGTTGCCGAGGTCTATCACGTCGATGAGCAGATCGAACGATTCGTCACCCGCCGAGACGGTGCCGCCGAGTTCGAGCACCGGCACCGCCTCGCCGACGGTGGCGGCGGTATCGATCGCGGCGATGTCCGGCGAGGTGACCAGATCGATGCCGTCGAGCTGGACGATGACACGGTCGGGGCTCGTGCCCTCGATTTCGGCCGCCCCGTGGTCCAGGGTGGTGACGAACGAGTCGAGGGCGCCGAAGAAGCCGACGATGACGGCCATCACCGCCGCGATGCCGACCGCCGTCAGCAGGCTGCGGCGCGGCGCCCGCATCAGGTTGCGGAACGGCATCTGGTCGAACGTATCGCCGGGAAGGTGGATCCGTTGCACGACAGGGGCGAGCCCACCGCCCCGAGAGGCGAGATGCCCGGTGCGGATCGCCTCGATCGGGCGCACCCTCACGGCCCGCCACACGGGGTAGGCGGTGGCGGCGAGTGGCACCAGGAACCCGGCGAGGGCGACCCACAGGAACAGGCCCCACTGGAAGTCGGTGATCCAGACCGGAAGGGGGAGGAAATCCACCAGCACCGCGCGCATGCCCTGCCCGATGAGGGTCCCGACCGCCACTCCGAACACGATGCCGAGGAACGCCACCTCGGCGCCGACGAGGAGGGTCCGCAGCGCGATTCGGCGGGGCGGGATTCCGAGTGCCATGGCGATGCCGATCTCGCGCCGCTGCGACTCGGCCAGGCGGCTGATGAGGTTGAAGGCGGCGGCGACCGCGCCGGCGAAGATGAGGAAGGCGAAGACGTTGTAGAACTCCTGATCGTTGTCGACGTCCTCGAACAGGATCCGGTAGGAGGGATCCTCCTCCCTGGTCGTGACGGTGAACCCGGCCGGGAGCGCCGATCCCAGGGCGGATTCCAGCTCGGCGGCGACCACGTCACGGTCGGCGTCGGGGGTGATGGTGACGACGAGGTCGTTGACCGCCCCCGGCAGCCCCGCCAGCTCCTGGGCGGTCTGGAGCGAGGTGAGCAACGGCGCATAGGTGCCTTGTGCGAACGAGCTGGAGTTCTCCGGAACGGTGATGAAGAACTCGGGAGTCATCGCCCATCCGGTGTAGGCGAGCTCGCGGCCTCCGCTGACCACGATGGTGCCTTCGGCGGGGAGGTCGTTGTGGTTGGCGAAGCCGTACTCGAGGAGGACGCGCGGCTCGCCGGCGTCGGCCGCGGTGAGCCCGCGACCGGAGCCGACGTACCACCCGTTGATGTGGGGACCGCCGTCGGCGACGTCGGCGCCGACGATCACTCCGGGAACCAGAACGGTATCGCCGTCGTGGGACGCGTCGACCTGGATCGGCTCGACGAGGCGCTCTTCGGCGCCGCTGATCCAATCGGCGTGGGCGATGGTGGCGGCGGCCGCCGTCATGCTGCCGGTGGCGACGGTACTGCCGGTGGCGAGCCGGACCCGCAGGTCGTACATGTTGAGCAGTTCGACGCTGGCGCGGTTGGAGGCGCGCCGCCAGTTGGCGCTGCTGCTGAGGCCGGCGAAGGCACCGGTGCCGATACCGATGACCAGGGCGATGACGAGCACCTTGACCCAGTGGGACTTGAGGTCCCGCCACGACCAGCGAAGGAGGAGACTCGGTGAGGCCATGGCGCTACCAGCGGAGGTCGGAGACGGACGCCTTGCCTTCGGCAGGTGGCCCGTCCGAGATGACCCGGCCGCTGCTCAGCTCGACGACGCGGTCGGCGACCCGGGAGATCTCCCGATTGTGGGTGACGACGAGCACGGATCGGCCGTCGATCGCCTGAGCTTGGAGCAGGTCGAGGATCTGGACGCCGGTGACGAAGTCGAGTTCCCCGGTCGGCTCGTCGGCGAGCACGATCGGATTGCCGGTGGCGAGGGCGCGGGCGATGGCGACTCGCTGCTGTTCCCCGCCGGAGAGCTCGTGGGGAAACTGGTCGAGACGGTCTCCGAGACCGACTCGGCCGAGGATGGCAGCGACGTCGATGTCGTCCCGACCGGTGGCGTCGGCGCCGAACTGCACGTTCTCGCGAGCGGTGAGGCCGGGGAAGATGTTGAAGCTCTGGAAGATGAAGCTCACGGTGTGGCGCCGGAACGCGAACAGGTCCTTGCGGGACGCCGAGGAGATGTCGCGCCCTCCGACCGCGACACTGCCGCTGGTGGCGGTGTCCAGTGCCCCGATGATGTTGAGGAGCGTGGTCTTGCCGCTCCCGGACGGGCCGAGGACCACGACGAACTCGCCGTCGTCGACCTCGAGGTCGACGGCGTCCAGAGCGACGATAGGATTCGGGCCGACACCGTATCTCCTGGTGACCTGACGCAATTCGATCATGACCAACACCTCATCGCTTCGAAATGCCCGGCCCCGAGGGTTGTCTCGGGGTCCGGGCTCGGCTAATCTCAATCATATCACAAATCACTGAAATAACTGATAGGGCCGAAAGTCCCGAGGGAAGCAACTGTCGTGATTGCTCCGCTGCCCAATGACGTGGCGAAGATCGTCGAAACGATGAGCCTCGTGTTCGAGGGGTTCGGGTTTCCGCGCATGGCGGCGCGCATCTTCGGCGTGATGATGGTCAACGACGAGGAGTACGCCACCCAGGCGGAACTGGTCGAGGTGCTCCAGGCGAGCACCGGCTCCATCAGCACCATGGTGCGCCTCCTCGAACAGCTCGGGTTCCTGGAACGAGTCTCTCTCCCCGGCGAGCGGCGGGACCGCTTCAAGCTCACGTCCGACCCGCTGGTGGAGATGACGGTTCGCCGTATCGAGGCGGCCGGCCGGGTAGCGGATCTGTTCCGGTCCGCCCGCGAAAGCGACGAGATCGGACCGGTGGCCTCCGCCCGCCTCGCCCGGGCCGAGGCCTTCTACCGATTCTTCGAAGAAGCGATGCGGGAACGATTCGCCGAGTGGAAGGCGCTGGAGGACACGGACTGACCGCGCCATGGCGGACTAGAGGAACTCGGCCAGGTCGTGCACGGGGCCGTCGCCCCGCCACGGGAGCCGGTAACGGCCCCCCGTCTCGTTCCCCAACCACAGCACCGCCGACCAGGGAAGCCGGATGATGCCGAGCAGGCGCAGCGTGTCGCGGTGGAGGAACACCCCGAGCAGGTAGTCGAACTCGTCCGGGACGCGCCCCAGCTCGAACATCGTCCCGTCGCCCACGGTGTGCACGGTGCGGGCCCGCACCTTATAGCTGTGGCCTTCCGCATCCCACAGCAGGTCCCGATCCGCCCGGGAACGCCGCGGCCGGGAGTCGAGATGGAGCCGCTCCCGCGCATGAGCGCGGGCGAGGGCATGCACCTGCCGGGGATCGCGACGATCCCCGCGAACCCGCCACAGCCGAGCACGAATATCACTGCTGGTCGCCATGATCTCCACCCCAGAGACCTGGTCGAAGTGTATCGAGGGTCGCGAAAGGCTCCCATTCGGATGGGGCGATCGACCCCTTCAGAAACACTCTGAGCGCGCCGATACGATGCACCATGTGGCGACGAGCACGGAAGAAGATGCGCGAGGAGGCCGCTGCGGAGGCAGCGGAACGCACCGCTCGCGAGCTCGAGGAACGCACCAGCTCCCGCCTCCGAGGCATCGACGGGTACGACTTCGATGAACACGAGGCGGCCGAGGTCGAGGCGCGCATTCGCCGAATGACCTACGGCCACAAGGTCGAGAAGTAGCGGGACCGGCTCCCGATTCGTTCCTCCGGTTGGGATCGCCGTGGCGCGCCCTCCCCATCCCTTCGCCGCGGCCACACTCCCGCCCTCCACAGAGGTCCCGCCATCTCGGGCTTCCATCGGTGTCGTTGCGTTCCCAGTCCGCACCGTCGATCATCGAACCCGAACGCGGAGAGTGACGATGGATCGGCCGGCGTCGTGGGGAATCCTCGGAGCGATGGACGAGGAGGGCGGCGCGGTCCGTCTCCGGCTCGAAGACCCGGCGCCGCGGGACGCCGGCGGCGGACGTTGGCTCCGGACGCGAAACGACCCCCCGAAGGGGGCCGATTCAGATCGTCGACGGGGATCCCGTCAGCGGTGGCGCCACACGATCCTGCCCCGGGTCGGGTCGTAGGCCGAAACCTCGAGTTCGACCCGGTCGCCGGGGATGATGCGGATCAGGCGACCCCGACGCATCTTGCCCGAAGCCCTCGCCACGACCTCGTGGCCGGAATCGAGCTTGACCCGGAAGGTGGCGTTACGAAGGGTCGCAACCACCACCCCCTGGGCGCGAAAGACGTCGTCGGAGCCTGCCACCGGACGCCGCTAGCGGCGCGGCTTGGCTTCGTTGACCCGCAGGCGGCGACCGTCGAGGTCGTGGCCGTCGAGCTCTTCGACGGCACGGCGCGCCTCGGCGTCGTCGCC
>JASFUV010000087.1:0-5824 GCA_050050155.1 Acidimicrobiia bacterium
TACACGTTCAGCTTCGAAGCCGGGCACGGCGACTTCCTCTCGTTCGCCACGATGCTGGTGAACTCCGACGACCGGTTCTTCGGGCCCGGTGATGAAGGGATCGCCCTCTTCGACGGGGACGCGCCGTTCACCGGCGACGTGAGCGACCAGGTGAGCCTGTGGGACGCCGGAACCGAAACCGGCTCCGTGGTCACGCAGGTCGGTGACGGCGCAGGAGTCGTCGTCACCATCACGGCGGGCTGATCCACCCCGCCTCCAGCCGCGACTCGTCCCGGGGGTCCTCCCGGGACGAGCCGCGTCCGGACCGGGACGTTCCGATTGGCGCCGGGGTGTCCCTAGAGTCCGGCCCCACGCATCCCACGAAAGGCGACGCCATGGCCGGCCAGTACTCCGCCCCACCCGAGATGACGATCGACCTCGCCACGTCCTACGCGGCGACCCTCCACACCAACCATGGCGACATCGAAATCGCCTTCGACGCCGCCCGCTCCCCGTTGACGGTCAACAACTTCGTGTTCCTCGCATCGGAGGGGTTCTTCGATGGCGTGATCTTCCATAGGGTCGTCCCCGGGTTCGTGGTCCAGGGCGGGGATCCCACCGGCACCGGCACCGGCGGGCCCGGGTACCGGTTCCGCGACGAGCTGGAGGGGCCGGGATCGTACGAGCGGGGGACGGTGGCGATGGCCAATGCCGGCCCCAACACCAACGGCAGCCAGTTCTTCATCTGCCTCGATGACGTCGGGCTTCCCCACGCCTACACGATCTTCGGGAAGGTGACCGCGGGGATGGAGGCCGTCGACGCCATCGCAGCGGCTCCCCGGCGCGGCGAACGACCGGTGGACGACTGCGTCATCGAACGGGTGACGATCTCGGAGGGGTGACGGCCGCGGGGCGGCCGTGGTGCCGGCGCTCAGCTGGCGCGGCGCTCCCGGTCCCGGAGGCGGCGGCGGAGACGGCGCCGGTCACCGGCGCTCATGCCGCCCCAGACCCCCTCGGACTGGTTGGTGGCGAGGGCGTACTGGAGGCACTCCTCCCGCACCGGGCACACGGCACAGACCTGTTTGGCGGCTTCCGCGAGGGACTCTTCCTCCCCGGCAGGGAAGAACAGGCTTGCGTCGGCGCCCGAACAGGCGGCCTCGGTGCGCCACCCCTCATCGGGTTCCCACATCAGATCACTCAATGCCATCACGGTTTCGTATGCTCCCCTTCGGGCAATCCGAACCACAACCCGTGCCATCGCGGAGTTATTCCCTCATCGACACAAGGAAGGCAAGGGATAGTGCACCTGTTGGCGCCCCAGGTCAAGGGCTTTGTGCCTTCCCCAGCAAGGATCTCCCATGCCGTGATGATGATCGGGAAGCCGACAGAGGGGCCCGCGAGGAGGGTTCCCGACCCCCGGATCAGAGGTACTGACCCGACGTGATCCCGCCCTCCCGGGTCGCTTCGAGGGCACGCCGCCGCCGCATCTCCTCGAGTTGGGCCGCCATCGCAGCCTGCTGGGTGAACAGCGACGCCTGGATGCCATGGAACAGCCCTTCGAGCCATCCCACCAGCTGCGCCTGGACGATCCGCAGCTCCGATTCCGATGTCGTGTCGCCCTGCAAGGGATGGAAGATGGACGCCAATTCCTCCTTGAGATCGTCGCTCAACGCATCCCGGAGCTGATCGAGGGAACTGCGGTAGATGTCGAGGAGCCGGGTCCGGCCCGCCTCGTCGAGCGGGGTTCCGCGCACCTCCTCCAGCATGGCGCGGGTCATCGAGGCGATTCGGATCAGTTTCGACGGCTCGGTGACGAAGGTGCCTTCCTCCTCGTCGACCCGCTGGCCCTCGACTTCCTCGTCGACGACCTGAGGCTGCAGGGAAGCGGGCTGGGTGGGGGGTTGCTCGGTGCTCATACCCCGAGGATACGACGCCTCGCGGTACTGGGCTGCGGCGGGGTGGCGCCGGCATGGAGGGGATTCGGTGCGTGAGGGACACCCGGATGGCTCAGACGGTGACGAAGTCGACGGTGTGCCAGCCCGTAGCCCCGTTGGGGGCCGGGGACGTCTCCTCCGAGGTCTGCGTGGCGCCGGTGCCGTCGGTCGCCCGCACCTTGGCCTCGTGATCGCCGGGGTCCAGGGTCTGTTCCACCTTCCACTGCACCCACGCCTTGTCGGACAGCGGCGTGGTCAACTCGGCCTCGAGCCACTCCCCGCCATCGATCTGCACCTCGACCCGTTCGATCCCGCGGGTCGGCGCCCACGCCACGCCGGCGAGGACCGCAGGGGAGCCGGGGAGACGCTGGCCGCGCCCGGGACGGTCGATGCGCGACTGGGTCTTGATCGGGCCCTCCTTCGACCAGCCCCGGGGGATCCAGTAGCCGTCGAAACCGTCCCACGTCGTCAGCTCGATCTCCTCGATCCACTTGGTGGCCGAGACGTAGCCGTAGAGGCCCGGGACGATGAGGCGGGCCGGGTAGCCGTGATCCGGCGGCAGCGGCTCGCCGTTCATGCCGAGCGCCAGGATCGGGTCCCGCCCGTCGAAGGCCAGCTCGGTCGGGAACCCGGAGGTCCACCCGTCCACCGACCGGCCCACGATCTGGCCGGCTCCGTCCTGGACCCCGGCCCGGTCGAGGATGTCGACGAGGCGCACCCCGGTCCACTTGGCGTTGCCGACGAGGTGGCCGCCCACCTGGTTGGAGACACACGAGATGGTGACGTAGTCCTCGATGATCGGAAACGCCGCCAGATCGTCGAGGCTCAGCTCCAGTTCGTTGTCGACCATCCCGGTGACCTTGAGCCGCCAGGTGTCGGGATCGGGGCGAGGTACGACGAGAGCGGTGTCGATGCGGTAGAAGTCGTTGTTGGGCACGACGATCGGTGCCAGGTCCTCGACGGCGAAGGAGGCGCCGGGGCCGGGCGGGGGGACCGTGACCGGCGGCGAGGGGAGGACCGCGTTCTCCCGAACCTGTTCCGACCGGTTGATGATGAGGCGCCGCCCACCGACCCCGGCGGCGAGGGCGGCGAGGCCTGCCGCGGCGACGGATCCGATGAAGACGCGGCGGCCTACGTTGTCCGGGATGCCGTCGGTCGGCGTCTCCACCGTCCGGTACAGCAGCACCCACAGGACGACCATCCCGGTGCCGACGGCGATGAGGAGGGCGAGGAGGGTGGGGAAGAACGAGAACCGGACCTCGGTGGAGGTGGCGCCGAGGCCGGCGAGCCCGAAGAGCCCGAAGGCGGCCGGCGCCACCCAGCGGTGAGTCCGGGAGAGGATCCCGACGAGGGCGCCGACGACGAGGGCGACGATGGCGGTCCCGATGGCGAGGGCGCCCTTGTCGGCGGTCCCGAAGACGTTGATGGCGAACTCCTTGACGAACCGCGGTGACCAGTCGATGACGAAGCCGCCGACGGCGGCGATCGACGATGGCACCCGGTCGGTGAGCCCGGCGGCGAGCTCGGTGAGGCCGAGGGCGAGGCCGGCGGAGACGGTGCCGGCGAAGGCGGCGGCCCGGAGGCTGATGGCGGGTTCGGCGCCGGATGGGGTAGTGGTCTGCTCGTTCACGGTCCCAGGTCTAGCAGCGCCCCTGCCGTGGGGGAACGAATCGGCGCTTACGATTCGGTGAACTCTCCGGTCAGGAGGAGCGCCCGGAGCGGGCCCAGGCGAGGAACCGGTCGGCCGGCCAGGTGTTGGCGATCGTCGCCTTGTCGACCCATCCGCGGCGGGCGACGGCGACGCCCCACGTCACGTTGGCGAGCTCGCTCGTGTGGTGGGCGTCGGTGTCGATGAGGAACCGAACGCCGTCCACCGCGGCGGCCTGGCGCAGCAGGTCGGCGGGGATGTCGAGCCGGTCGAGGTGGCAGTTGATCTCGAGGGCGGTGCCGGTGTCGGCGGCGGCGGCGAAGACGGCCGCAGGGTCGAGATCGATCCCGGGACGGTGTCCGATGCGACGCCCGGTGAGATGGCCGATGACGTTGACTGCCGGGTGTGCCATCGCCGCCAGCACCCGTTCGGTCTGGCGCGCCTGGGGCAGGTCGAAGTGGGAGTGGACACTGGCGACGCCCCAGTCGAGTCCGAGCAGGAAGTCGGTGTCGTAGTCGAGCGACCCGTCGGGTCCGATGTTGAGCTCGGCCCCGTGGAGGATGTGGAGGCCCGGGTACGCGCCGCGTAACTCCTCGATGATGCGCCGTTCCCGCCCCACCTCCTCGCGGCTCAAGCCGTTGATGGTGAGGTCCTCGCCGTGCTCGGTGATGGCGACGTAGGCGAGGCCCCGGCCGGCCGCCGCCGCCACCATGTCCTCCAGCGCACTGCGACCGTCGCCCGACCAGGTCGAATGCACGTGCAGGTCGCCGCGAATGTCGTCCTCGGTGACGAGCCGGGGGAGGGATCCCTCCGCGGCGGCGGCGACCTCACCGTGCCCTTCGCGCAACTCGGGGGCGATGAAGGGGAGCCCAAGGCCCCGGTACACGGCCTTCTCGGTCCGGGACCCCACCACCCGATCGCCGTCGCTCAAGGCGTACTCGTTGAGCAGCAGGCCGCGGTCGATCGCCCGCTGCCGGAGCTCGATGTTGTGCTCCTTGGATCCGGTGAAGTAGACGAGGGCGGCGCCGAGCTGGGACGGTGCCACCACCCGCAGGTCGACCTGGATCCCCCCTGCGGTGAGGATCGAGGTCTTGGTGTCGCCGTGCACCAGCACCTGCTGCACCTGGGGGAGGGCGACGAAGGCGTCCATCACGGCGCCGGGGCGGGTGGACGCCACCACGATGTCGACGTCGCCGATCGTCTCGCGGAAGCGGCGCAGGCTGCCGCAGTACGTGACGTGGCGGACGGCGGGGACCTCGCGGAGGGCCGCCACCAGCTCCCGCGCGATCGGGAGAGCCTCGGCGATCGGGGTGCGCCGGTCCTTGCCGTGGAGCCCGAGGCGCGCCACCGCGCCGGCGATCTTCCCCTCCGATCGGGCCCCCATACCGGGGAGATCGCGGAGGGCGTTGGCCGCGATCGCCTGCTCCAGATCGGCGACGGATTCGACCCCGAGCCGCTCCCGGAGGAGATGCACCGACTTCGGTCCCAGGCCGGGGATGCGGGTCAACTCCACGACCGATGGCGGGTAGGCGAGGCGCAGCTCGTCGAGCCGGGCGATCGATCCCGTGTCGAGATACTCCCGGATGCGGGCCACCGTGCCCTTCCCGAGCCCGTCCACCGCGAGCAGCTCCCCGTCGGACATCGAGGCGACATCACGGTCGAGCCCGGCCACCGCCTGCTGCGCCTTCTCGTAGGCGCGGACCCGGAATGCCTGCCGGCTCTGCTCATCGAGGACGAGCAACGCGGCGAGTTCCCCCAACACCCGTGCGACTTCCCGGTTGCGGCTCATCAGAAGATGATCATCGAGAACACGAAGAAGACGGCGACGAGCACGACCCCCTCGGCCCGGACCAGCCGCTCACCCGTGTACGAGAAGGTGGCGGCGATGAGCGCCGCCACCACCATCGCCACCAATCCCGACACCGAGACGTCCTGGAGGACGCCGGGCCCGACCACGGCGGCGGTGCCCGCCACCGCGAGCGAGTTGAACAGGTTCGATCCGAGGATGTTGCCGACGATGAGATCGGACTGGTGGCGGCGCACCGCCGCCAGGGTCGTCGCCAGCTCCGGCAGGCTGGTGCCCACGCCGAGCAGCAGGCCGAGGAACGCCGGCGCCAGCCCGATGCGCTCCCCGAGATCGAGCGAGCCTCCGAGCAGCAGGTCCGCCGCGAACACGGTGACGGCGAGCGACGCGACCCCGATGATCGCCTCGATCCATACCACCACCTCCCCGTCGTCCTCGTCCTCGACCGGCACCGCCGCG
>JASFUV010000088.1:0-5811 GCA_050050155.1 Acidimicrobiia bacterium
CATTGATCTGCCGCTTCATTGGCGAGCCGCCATAGACCGCCACCAGCCGGAACCCGCGCACCTCCGCCAAGCGGCGCAGCACGCCCGACACCTGCACGGCCAGCTCCCGGGTGGGAACGAGCACGAGGGCGTGGGGACGTTTCGGTTCCGCCTTCTCGAGGCGCTGCACCATGGGAAGCCCGAAGGCGAGGGTCTTGCCCGACCCCGTCTGGGCCTTCCCGCAGACGTCCCGGCCCGCCAGAGCGTCCGGGATGGCGAGGTCTTGGATCGGGAACGGGTGCTCGATGCCCTGACGGACCAGTTCGGCGCGGAGGTCGTCGGCGATCCCGAGTGCGGCAAACGTGGAGGTGGTGGCTTCAGTCGACGCGGAGGTCAAACAGTGCTCCTCAGTCTGGAAGAGGCGAGGTGGCGGCTCGACGCAGGAGAACCGCCGACCACAACATAGTGCCCCACACGGCGCAATCCGGCATTCCCGCCGGGGCGTGCCTCAACGTCGCGACTCCAGCTCGGCGTTCAGTTCGGCCCCCACCAGCACCACCAGCCCCGACAGGAAGAACCACAGCAGCAACACGATGGCCGTCCCGAGGGCCCCGTAGGTGGCGTTGAAGTTGGTGAGGCGGCCCACGTAGAAGGAGAAGCCGAACGTCACCGCGATCCACAGCACCGCCGCCAGCAGGGCCCCCATCGACAGCCAGGGCGAGCGCCGGGCGGGGCGGTTGGGGGCGATCTTGTACAGGATGCCGAGGGCCCCCACCACCACCAGGAAGATGGCGGGCCAGCGCCCCAGCTCGATGAAGCGCCGCACCTCGTCACGGGCGCCGAGATGGGCGGCGAGGTCGGGGAGAAAGGTCACGACCGTGGCGCTTGCCGCCACGAACACCATGCTCCCGAGCGTCAGCATCAGGGCGATCCCCCGCAGCACCAGGAACGAGCGGTCCTCCGGCGTGTCGTAGGCGATGTCGATACCCACCATCAGCGACTTGATCCCGGCCGACGCCGACCACAGGGATCCGAGGATGCCGAGGACGGATGCGACACCGAGTCCGGTGCTGGAGGTGCGCACGATGGCGGCGAGCTGGGTGTCGACGATGGAGGCGATCTCCCCCGGGAGCGCCGAGGTGAGGCTGTCGATGTGGGAGGTGACCTCGGCCGGGGACAGGACGATGCCGTAGATCGACACCGCCGCGATGGCGGCGGGGAACACCGCGAGGAACGCGTAGTAGGAGAGGCTCCCCGCCAGCATGGTGAGATGGTGGTCGCGAATTCGCCCCATCGTGCCGGCAAGGACGGGGCGCACACGTTCGACGGCTGTCTGCCGGCGCCGCCGCCGGGTCGCGGCGGCGGTCGGGGGGCGAGGGGTGGGTTCTTCCCTCTCCGACGTGCCGAAGAGGGCCTTGACCGCGGTGACGACCGCCAGCCCCCCGAGCGCCCACGAGAGCAGCCGCTTCACGGCGTGGCCCCGAGCCGGTTGTGGCGCCGCCCCAGCATGTAGGCGGCGAGGGCAAGCCCGGCGGCCCCAGCGGAGGCTGTGGTGAGCCGCACCACCTTCTTGCGAGTGCGGCTGAATTCCACCACCGGCCAGCCGCGGGACGCAGCCACCCGGCCCAGGGTGCCGTCCGGGTTCACCGCCACCGGATGTCCCACCAGTTCCAGCATCGGCAGATCACCCGCCGAGTCGCTGTAGGCGTAGCAGAGGTGGAGGTCGTACCCCTTGGCGGTGCACAGCTCGGCGACCGCCTCGGCCTTCCCCGGCCCGTAGCAGAAGGGGGCCGCGAGGCGACCGGTGTAGACGCCGTCGACGATCTCGGCGACGGTGCCGATCGCCCCGTTCATCCCGAGGGCCTCGGCGAGCGGCTCGAGGATCTCGACCGGCGACGCCGAGATGATGTAGGTATCCCGGCCCGCCTCGTGGTGGAGGTCGACGAGTTCTTGCGTCTCGCGCCGGACGTCGTCGAGGAGCCGTGGCACCACCAGGTCGGCGAGAGCGTCAAGATCTTCGCGACGGTGCCCGACGATGCGGGACAAGGTGGCGTCCCGCACCCGGGCGGTGGTGTCGTCGGTGGCTCCGGCGATGCGGAACTTCACCGCGCTGACGAGGTCGCGGACGAGCTGGCGGGTCGGGAACGAGCCGTGCCGCCACGCCACCAGACCGGCGACGTACAGCGACGAGCCGCCGATGAGGGTGCGGTCGAGGTCGAAGAATGCGGCGCCGCGGCGGTCGGCGCCTGCCGTCACCACCAGACCCCCGGGTCGAGCGCCTCCGCCCCCCGCACCACCGCCGGGCCGAGGCCGATCGCCTGGGGCAGGATCTGCTCGGCGTAGAAGTGGGCGGTGGCCACCTTGGCGTCGAGCCACGGGTCGCGCGTCCCTGCAGCCGCCCGGTGAGCTGCGACGGCCCCCTTGGCGAGCAGCGCCCCGCCGGCGACGACGCCGAAGAGGCGCAGGTAGGGCGAGGCGCCCGCCAGTGCATCGCCGGGATCATCGCATCGGAGCAGCCAGTCGGTGGCGTCTCGCAGCACGATGAGGCCGGCCCCCAACTCGGAGCGGATCGACGCAAGGTTCTCGCCCGCCTCGTTCAGGACGGGATCGAGGGCGGAGACCTCCTCGAGGAAGGAACGCACCGCGGCGCCGTCGTTGCGGGGAAGCTTCCGCTGCACCAGATCGATGGCCTGGATGCCGTTGGTGCCCTCGTAGATGGGCGCGATGCGGGCGTCCCGGAACAGCTGGGCCATCCCCGATTCCTCCACGTACCCGACCCCGCCCAGCACCTGGATCCCGATCGAGGTCAGCTCGACCCCGAGATCGGTGCCCCAGCCCTTCACCACCGGGGTGAGGAGGTCGCCGCGAGCGGCGGCAGCGTCCCGCCGGGCCGGGTCGGGGTGGTGCGCCGCGACGTCGAGGGCGGAGGCGGTGGCGTAGGTGACGGCCCGCAGCGCCTCGATATCGGCCTTCATGGTCAGCAGCATGCGCTGCACGTCGGGGTGCTCGATGATGGGCGACGATGCCCCGGGGGCCGCTCCCGCCGCCCGTCCCTGGCGTCGCTCACGGGCATAGGCGAGGGCGTGCTGGTAGGCGCGTTCGGCGACGCCGAGACCCTCCAGACCGACGTGGAGGCGGGCGTCGTTCATCATCGTGAACATGGCGTGCATGCCGCCGTTGATCTCTCCCACCAGCTCGGCGACGGCGCCCCGTTCCTCGCCGTACGCCATGACGCAGGTAGGCGAGGCGTGGATACCGAGCTTGCGCTCGAGCGACAGGCACTGCACGTCGTTGCGCTCCCCCATGGTCCCATCGGGACCGACGAGGTACTTGGGGACGACGAAGAGGGAGAGACCCCGGGTGCCGGGCGGCGCATCGGGGGTGCGGGCCAGGACGAGATGGACGATGTTGTCGGTCATCTCGTGGTCGCCCCAGGTGATGAAGATCTTCGTACCGCGCAGCCGCCATCCACCGTCGCCGGTGGGTTCCGCCATCGCCCGCAGCGCCCCGACGTCCGATCCCGCCTCCGGCTCGGTGAGGGCCATCGTCGCCGCCCACTCCCCCGAAAGCAGCTTGGGGAGGTAGCGCCGCTTCTGGTCGTCGTCGGCGTGGTGGAGGAGCGCCTCGACGGCACTGGCGGTGAGCATCGGGCACAGGGAGAGCGACAGGTTCGAGGAGGTGAGCATCTCCTGGATGGCGGTGCTCACCACACCTGGGAAGCCGTGGCCCCCGTAGTCCTCCGGTCCGCTCACCGCGATCCAGCCGCCGGAGGCGTAGGCCCGGTAGGCGGCAACCAGCTCGTCGGGCACCATCACGGTGCCGTCGTCCTGCCGGACCACGCCCTGTTCGTCACCGACACGGTTGGTGGGGGCGATCACCTCGGCGGCGAGACGACCCGCCTCCTCGAGCACCGCGAAGACCAGATCGGGTTCGGCGGCCGCGAAGTCGGGGACGGTGGCGAGTTCGCCGATGCCGGCGAGATGCTCGAGCACGAAGCGCATCTCTCGAAGGGGAGGGCGGTAGTCGACCATGAGCCCGAGCTTAGGAGGCGTCCCGCGACGCAGCGAGATGACCGGATCGGGTCAGGTGCGCAGCGCGGGACGGATCGCGAGGAACGTGCCGTCGACCGCGTCGACGGCCGCCGTGTCGAGGATGCCGGCCGGGAGAATGGCGGTACCGCCCCTGGACACGGTGAGCTCGTCGAACTCCCCGACGGTGGACCGGATCGTCACCGACCCGGACGCCACCAGCACGATCCGGCACACCGGGCGCTCCCCACCGAACGAGATCGGGCTCCCGGACGGCCGGTGCTCGGTGATCCGGTAGAAGTCGGTGTCGATGAGGAGCCTGCTCCCGGACGGCCCGGAGCGCCCCTCTACCGGCGGCGGTGGGGGATCGAGGTGGACCGACGCCAGCCCGTCGGTGATGTGGAGCTCACGCCGGGGACGCCCATACTCGGCCCCCCAGTCGTAGAGCCGGTAGGTGGTGTCACTCGGCGTCTGGATCTCGGCCACCATCACCCCGGCGCCGAGGGCGTGCACCGTGCCCGCCGCCACGTGGTGGAGGTCGCCGGGGACGGCGGGCTTGCGGTCGAGGAGGTCGACGATCGATCCCCGATCGGCGGAGGCGGCGAGGTCGTCGTGGGTGACGCCGGGCCGCACCCCGTTGAAGAGGGAGCTTCCGGGGTCGGCTTCGACGACGTACCACGACTCGGTCTTGCTCGCCGCCGGGGGATGTGCCGCGGCGTACTCCTGATCGGGATGCACTTGGACCGACAAGTTCTCGCGGGCGTCGAGGAGCTTGACGAGCAGCGGGAACCCCCCGGTGGAGGAAGGGCGGGCGGCGCCCAGGAGCGCCTCACCGCAGCGGGTGACGAGGTCGCCGAGCGGCACGCCGGCCGCGGGACCGGCGGCGACCACCGAGTGGTCTCCCGGGAGGTCGGCCACCTCCCAGCTCTCGCCGATGGTGGCGTCCGGCGGCAGCGTCTTCCCGTAGCCGGCGAGCCGGGTCCCGCCCCAGACCCGTTCCTTGAGGATGGGGCGCAGCGTCAGCGGGAAACGGCAGTCCATCATCGCAGCGACCGGGCGCGGGCACGGGGCGCCACGATCCGGGTCGGGATGCTCACGTGACGGGCGGGCCCCCCGGGCCGGTTGAGGCGTTCCAGCAGCATCCCCATGCCGTGCGTCGCCAGCGCCGAGACGTCGTAGCCGACGAGCCCGATCGGGAGTTCGGGCCGGTCGGGAAGGTCGTCGAACCCGATGATGTCGATGTCTGCATCGGCGCGGCGGGTGGCGCGCACCACCCCGATGGCGATGAGGTTGTTGCCCGCGAAGATCGCGGTGGGCGGATCGGTCCGCTCCAGCACCCAGGTGGTGGCGGCTTCGGCGCTGGCGACGTCGTGGATGCCCATGAGGACGTCGATGTTCCCACCGAGCTGAGCGCGGTGCATCGCCTGCTCGTACCCGGCGCGGCGCTCCCGGGCCGTGAAGAGGTAGTCATGGTCGCCGATGAAGGAGATGCGGTGGTGGCCTCGCCCGATGAGGTTCGCCACGGCGTCCCTGGCGCCGCCACGGTTGTCGATGGTGACCGAGTCGGCCTGCAGCCCGCGAGGGGGTCGGTCGAGGAACACGATGCCGGTGCCGGCGCCGATGTCGTGGGCCAGGTACGAGTGGTCGTCGTCGGCCGAGACCAGCAGGAGCCCGTCGACCCTGCGGGCGAGCAGACCTTCGACGATCTCGCGTTCGTGCACCCGGTCCTCGTCGGTGTTCACCATGATGATGAAGTAGCCGGCGGTTCTCGCCACCGCGTCGGCTGCCTTGGCGATGAGCCCGT
>JASFUV010000089.1:0-5795 GCA_050050155.1 Acidimicrobiia bacterium
GCTAGGTGATGGCGATGTCGAGGACGTCGCGGATGTCGCCGAAGGTGTGGAAGGTCACCTCGTCCTTGACGTCGTCGGGGACGTCGTCGAGATCGTCGGCGTTGCGCAGCGGCAGCACGATCTCGTCGAGGCCGGCCCGGTGGGCCGCCAGCACCTTCTGCTTCACCCCGCCGATCGGGAGCACCCGGCCCTGCAGGGTCATCTCGCCGGTCATGCCGACCGTGTCCTTCACCTTGCGCCCGGTGAGGAGGCTCACCAGGGCGGTCGTCATCGTGATGCCCGCCGACGGCCCGTCCTTCGGGATGGCGCCCGCCGGCACGTGGAGGTGGAACCGCTTCTCCAGCAGTGCCGGATCGATACCGAGGCTGTCGGCGTGGGACCGCACGTAGGAGAGAGCGATCTGTGCCGACTCCCGCATCACGTCGCCGAGCTGGCCGGTGATCGTCAGGCCCGGCTCGCCGTCCATCACCGTGGCCTCGATGAACAGCACGTCGCCGCCGGCGCCGGTGACGGCGAGGCCGGTGGCGACGCCGGGGGCGCTGGTGCGATCGGCCGCCTCGTCGTGGTGCACCGGAGGCTTGCCGAGCAGGTCACGCAGGTCGGCGTCGGTGACGGTCACCGGCACCGTCGCCGGATCGGAGGCGACCCGGGTCACGACCTTGCGGATCAGCTTGCCGAGCTGGCGCTCCAAGCCGCGCACCCCGGATTCCCGGGTGTAGCCGTCCACGATCCCGGCGAGGGCATCGTCGTCGATGGCGATCTCGTCAGGGGCGAGGCCGGCCCGTTCCACCTGGCGGGGGAGCAGATGGTCCCGGGCGATGGCGAGCTTCTCCCGATCGGTGTAGCCGTCGAGGCGGATCACCTCGGTCCGGTCGAGGAGGGGTGCCGGGATGGTGTCGATCACGTTGGCGGTCGCCACGAACATGACCTGCGACAGATCGAGGTCCAGCTCCAGGTAGTGGTCGCGGAACGTGTGGTTCTGGGCGGGATCGAGTACCTCCAGCAGCGCCGAGGACGGGTCGCCGCGCCAGTCGGCGCCGACCTTGTCCATCTCGTCGAGGAGGAACACAGGGTTCATCGTCCCCGCCTCGGTGAGGGCGCGGACGATGCGGCCCGGGCGGGCGCCGACGTAGGTGCGGCGGTGACCGCGGATCTCGGCCTCGTCGCGGACGCCGCCGAGGGCGACCCGCACGAAGGCGCGGCCCAGGGCGCGGGCGATCGATTCGCCCAGGGACGTCTTGCCGACGCCGGGAGGGCCCACCAGCAGCACGATGGCGCCGCTCTCGCGCCCGTCGCCCGCCGCGTCCATGCCCCGCTCCGACCGCAGCTTGCGCACCGCGAGGTGTTCGATGATGCGGTCCTTGACGTCGTCGAGGCCGGTGTGGTCGGCATCGAGGACCTCGCGGGCCGCGGTGAGGTCGAGGTGGTCCTCGGAGCGTTGCGACCAGGGGACGTCGAAGACGGTGTCGAGCCAGGTGCGGATCCAGCCGTGCTCCGGGCTCTGCTCGCTCATCCGCTCCAGGCGGTCGATCTCACGCTCGACGGCCTCGTGGACCGGCTCGGGCAGGTCGGCTTCCTCGAGACGGGTGCGGTACTCGGAGACGACGCTGGCTTCGCCGTCGCCCAACTCGGACTTGATCGCTTCCATCTGCTGGCGCAGCAGGTACTCGCGCTGGGTCTTGTCGATGCGCTCGGTGGCGTCCCGCCGGATCTGGTCGCGCAGCGACAGCTCGGCGAGGACCTCGTTCATCCATCCGAGCACCTTCTCGAGGCGTTCCGCGACGTCGATCGTCTCCAGCACCTCGACCTTCTGGGGCAGGTCGAGGTCGGGGGAGTAGACGGCGAGGTCGGCGAGCTGGCCCGGGTCGTTCACGTCGAGGATGCGATCGGCCATGCGGCCGATGCCGCGATGCTCGAGGATCTCGGTGACGACCGCCCGGTACTCGACCGCGAGGCGGGTGGTGTGCTCGTCGGGCTCGCCTTCGGACACGGGGTCGGCCTCGACCCACAACACGTCGTCGCCTGCCGCGGTCCCGGAGCCGATCCGGGCGCGGGCGACCCCGGCGAAGAGCACGGTCTGGGTGTCCCCGTCGTCGCTGATCTCCTGGATCTCGGCGATCGTGCCCACCGAGGAGTAGGCGCCGTCGATGCGGGGCACCATGACGAGGCGGCCGCCTGCGTTCTGGGCGGCGGCGACCGCGTGGTGCGCTTCGTCCGTTTCGATGCTCACCGTGACCACCATGTGGGGGAACACCACCCCGTTGCGGAGCGGCAGGACCGGGAGGCTCACGGTGGAGAGGTTCGCCACGAGTGTTGTCCTTTCGTCGTTCACTCCATCAATGCACGAGACGCGGGGAGCATTCCCGCATTCTCCCCGAACTTCACAATTACGCACTCAGATTATGACGGCATTGCGACAGTAGATCACGTCCCCGGTCTCCGGGGCGTGGCAGATCAGCCGGCGAGGAGGCGCAGCACGATCGCCTCGGCCAGCATGCCGCGGCGCAGCTCGTCGAGATCCTGGCTCTCGTCTGGCCCGTGGGCCCGGCTCAGCGGATCGGCGACGCCGGTGAGCACGATCGGGGCGTCCGGATAGAGGCGGGAAAAGGCGGCAACGAACGGAATCGACCCCCCGACCCCGATATCGACCGGCGCGGAGCCCCACGCCGCGGTGAAGGCCTCCCGGAAGGCGTCGTAGGCGGGTCCGGTGCTGTCCAGGTCGAACGCCTCCCCTTCGACCCCGCGGGTGACGGTGAGCTGCGCACCCCACGGCACGTGCGATTCGAGGTGGGCGACGAGGGCGTCGAGGGCGCGCCCGGGATCCTCGCCGGGAGCGATCCGCATGCTCACCTTGGCGCGGGCCACCGGGACGAGCTGGTTGATCGCCTGCGAGATCGGCGGAGCGTCGATCGCCACCACCGAGATGGCCGGCTTGCGCCACATGCGGGCGGTGAGGGTGCCCTCGCCGATCTGCTCGACGGACGGAAGCACGCCGGCCTGCTCCCGCAGCTCCTCCTCGGTGAGATCGAGGGGCGGGGCGTCGCCGCTCCGCAGCCCCGGCACCGCCACGTTGCCGTCCTCGTCGTGCAGCGTCGCGAGCAGGCGGGCGAGCACGGTGAGGGCGTCGGGGAAGGTGCCGCCGAACATGCCGCTGTGCACCGCGGTCTTCAAGGTCCGCACCTCGACGATGCAGTCGGTGAGGCCCCGCAGGGAGATGGTGAACGCCGGGGTCCCGACCCGCCAGTTCTCGCAGTCGGCGATCACGATGACGTCGGCGGAGAGCTGGTCGGTGTAGGCCTCGAGGAAGTCGCCGAGGTGGCGCGACCCGATTTCCTCCTCGCCCTCGATGAGCACCTTCACCCCGACCGGGGGCCTGCCGTCGAAGGCGCCGATGGCGCCGAGGTGGAGCACCACGTTCGCCTTGTCGTCCGACGTGCCGCGCCCGAAGAGGCGACCGTCCCGTTCCACCGGCTCGAACGGCGAGGTCGACCATTCCTCGGCGGGTCCCGCCGGCTGGACGTCGTGGTGGGCGTAGAGCAGCACCGTGGGCGCCCCTTCGGGGGCCGGAATCTCCGCCAGCACGGCCGGGTGGGCGCCGGGGATCTCGAGGAGGCGTACCTCGGGGAAGCCGGCCTCGCGGTACCGCGCCGCGGTGTATTCGGCGGAGCGGCGCACCTCGGCCGGGTCGTGGCCGGCGGCGCTCACCGACGGGATGCGCACCAGGTCGTCGAGGATCCTGCGAAGGCGGGGGAAGGCGGTGTCGATGGCGGCGGAGAGATCGTCATGCATGGGCCGCAGGCTAGCGGTGACGGTCCGCGTCGAGTCGGCCGGCCGGGTGGCGTAGCATCCCCGACCATGCTCCGGGACCGCAATGTCGCGCTCGTCGTCGTCGCCCGCTTCATCTCACGGATGGGCGGGGAGGCCGCGTTCTTCGTGGGTGTGTGGGGGAAGGCCGCCTACGACCTCGACGCCTCGGCCGGACAGATCGCGGTGCTGATGGCCGGGATGAGCCTGGCGACGATCGCAGGAACCGCCATGGCGGGGGTCCTGGTCGATCGTTTCGATCCCCGCAGGGTGCTGATCTGGTCCGAGCTGCTGTTCGTGCCCGCCACCCTGGCGATGGTGGCCGCCGGTTCGATGCCGATGCTGTCGGTGTTCGCGGCCGTCCTCGGCCTCGTCGGAGCGCCGGTGTTCACCGCCATCGCCTCCTTTGCGCCCTACCTCACCGCGGACGAGCGGCGGCTCACCGAGATCAACTCGTTCATCGAGTCGGTGGGGATGGGCGCCTTCGTCGCCGGGCCGGTGCTGGGAGCGCTCGTGGTGCGCTACGCCAGCGTGAATTGGATCTTCGTCATCGACGCCGTCACGTCGCTGTTGGCGGTCGTGCTGGTGTCCCCCGTGCGCGTCCGCTCCATGCAGAAGGCAGAACGACGCACCGCGTGGTCGGAGATGCGTGAGGGCTTCCGTTTCAGCTACCGCTCGCGTCAACTCCGCTTCTACCTCGGCCTCGGCAGCCTGCTGTGGTTCACCTTCGGCAGTTTCTCCGCCCTCGAGCCGCTCTTCTACCGGGACGTCCTCGGGGTGCCGGTCGAAACCTTGGGATGGGTCAACGCCGTGTTCGGAGCCGGACTCATGGTGGGCTCGTTGCTCCTTCCCCGCCTCCCGCGGAAGATCACGTCGGCGATGGGCGTGACCGTGCTCGCGGCCCTCAACGCCGCCGGGGTCCTGCTCTATGTCGGAACCGACCGCCTGACGGTGGTCGTCGCCGGGGCGGTGGTGTGGGGGCTCGTCATCGGCCTCTTCTTCCCGCTGCTGCGCACCCTGATCCAGCTCAACTCGCCCGAGGAGATGGTGGGCAGGATCACCGGCATCATGCAGGTGCACATGAACGGCGGGGAACTGCTGCCGCTGGCGGTGGTGCCGTCACTGGCGGCGCTCTGGGGAGTGCAGCCGATCCTGATCGGCGCCGGGGTCGTGCTCGGCGCGATCGGGGTGGCGGCGATGGGGGAGGCACGGGCCATCGATCGGATCAGGAAGGCCGAGGTTCCTGCTCCGGAGCACTTCGTCGTCGCCGACGAGCCGATCTCGCCGACCCCTTGATGGGGGGCCGATCTCGCCCACCTCGTGACCCGGGGCGGAGCCGCACCGAGGCTATGCTGTCGAGGGCGTGGGCAACGCGGAGGAGGCGACGGTGGCGAGCATCAGGGTGAGGCGGCGGAGATGGTTGTCGTGGACCGCCGGCAAGGCAGCCCACATCGAAGGTCGACTCCTGGTCCGTGAACGGGACGACGAGGGGCGTTCCCTCCCGGTCCCGAACGTGCTGCCTCCTGGGCGGACCCGCTACCAGAACCACTCCGCCGGGCTGCCCAGCGGCGTCGCGGGCTTCCGGGGCCTCGGCAACGATGCCGACGAACCCGCCATCACCGTGGATCTCGCCGCGCTCGAATCGGAGGAATCCTCCGTCGACGCCTGACCGGGCGCCCGGTCACGGCGCCGTACCGTCAGGCCCGCATCGTCCATTCCTCGTCTTCGCAGCGCCCGAGCGTCTCGTCGGTGATCTCGGGCCCCCACGTGCCGGCCGGGTAGGGATGGACCGGCAACTCGGCGTCCATCTCGGCGTCGAGGATCGGGGCGTAGAGACGCCATGACGCCTCCACCTCGTCGGCGCGGACGAACAGGGTCTGGTCGCCTTCCATGACGTCGAGGAGCAGCGTCTGATAGGCGTCGGGCAGGCTCTCGAACGCCTCCCCGTAGCCGAACCGCAGCGGCCACGAGTCGAGCTGGAGCGCCTCGCC
>JASFUV010000090.1:0-5782 GCA_050050155.1 Acidimicrobiia bacterium
TCGTCGATCTGGCGCCGCTTGAGGCCGCTGGTGCGTGACAGCTCCTCGACGCTGAGGGACACCCCGGTGCTGGAGAAGTACGCCTCGGGTGGTGGGCCGGCGTCGAGCACCGGCGCGGTCTCTTCGCCCCGCTCCCACGACGTCAGTTTCGACTTGATGACCTTGAGGGGCAGGAAGTGGTCGCGCTGCTCGCGCAGGATGTAGCGGACCCGCCGCAGGTCTTCGTCGGTGAACATGCGGTAGCCGGATTGGCTTCGCTGCGGTTCGATCAGCCCTTGCCCTTCGAGGAATCGGATCTTGGAGACGGTCAGCTCGGGGAACTCGTCTCGCAGCAGGTTGATGACCTCGCCGATGCTGCGCGTCTGGTGTTCGGCGATCTCGATGGGGAGCTGATCCGGCTCAGGCATCCCCCACCGCCACGACCAGATGGAACTTGCCGATGATCACCTCGTCACCGGCGCGCAACCGTGCCTCGTCGAGGCGCTCCAGGTTGACGTAGGTGCCGTTGGTGGAACCGAGGTCCTCGACGGTGAGGCCCTCCTCGTCGACGGTGAATCTGGCGTGGTGGCGTGACACGGTCACGTCGCCCAGGAAGATGTCGGCGTCTTCGGTGCGTCCCACGACGGTCGGCCCGTCTCCCAGCACGTAGGTGAGCCCGGCGCGCGGCCCGCGTTCGACGACCAGGGCGTAGCGGAACGCCCCGGCCAGCAGGCTGGTGGCGGGCACCGGCTCGGTGCCTCGCGGTGCGGGGCGGTAGAAGATGGTGGTGTCGTGGTCGTGATCCGGCGCCGCGTCACCGGACGGCGGGCCGTCGGACCGGTCTGTGCCGGGCATGACACCATGCTAGTCCCAAGTCTCAACTTCTCGTTGAGGCTTGGGGGGCGGTCACTCGACGAAGGCGCGGTAGGCGGCGGCGTCCATCAGGTTGTCGATGCCGGTCCCTTCTTCGGGCGCGATGACGACGAACCATCCGTCGCCGTAGGGGTCCTGGTTGACGATCTCGGGCGAGTCGGCGAGGAGTCCGTTGACCTTCCCCACGGCGCCGCTCACCGGTCCGTACACGTCGGACACCGACTTGGTGGATTCAACCTCGGCGAACGGCTCCCCGGCGGTGATGGCTGCCCCGACGTCCGGAAGGTCGACGAACACGATGTCCCCGAGGGAGTCCTGGGCGTAGTCGGTGATGCCGATCCGGATCGTCCCGTCGTCTTCGAGGCGGGCCCACTCGTGGTTCTCGGTGTACCGCAGCTCTTCTGGGATCTGCACGTCGCCTCCTCTGGCTCTCGCGCAGGAGCTTACCCGGCCGGAGGAGCGGCCTCGGCTGGGTCCCCGGCCCGTATCAGGCGCCTGGCGTCCCCGACGTATTGCACCGCCACGACGTAGTAGAGGACGAGTCCAAGAATCCCGAAGATCCAGCCGAGCCACAGGAACGGGGCGAAGCGCCCTCCCCCGCCGACGAGGAAGCCGCCGAGGGAGGCGTAGATGAGGAGGGTGGCGAGCTTGCCGGTGCGCCGCACCGGGATCTTCCCCTTTACCCGGAAGGCGAGAGCGAGGGCGCCACCGCTGACGACGACTTCCCGGACGATGACGGCGATGGCGAACCAGGCGGGGAGATCCCCCGAGATGAGGCCCCCGATGAGGGCGGCGGCGACGGCGAGCCGGTCGGCGAGTGGGTCGAGCACCTTGCCGATCTCGCTCACCTGGTCGAGGCGGCGGGCGAGGTAGCCGTCGATCCAGTCGGTGGCGCCGATGCCGCCGAGGAGCCAGCCGGCGGCGGCCGGGTTGTCGCGACCCAGGAGCAGCCACAGGAACACGGGAACCAGGAACAGCCGGATGGTCGAGATCAGGTTCGGGATGGTGAGCATCAGGTGCCCGCGTCAGCCGACTCGGACGACCCGGAAGCGGACCCTGGCCAGTTCCTCTTCCTCGAAGGACACGATGAAGGCGTAGCCCTTCGCTTCGGCGAATTCGATGTTGTGGAAGGGGCTGACGATGGGCACGATGCTGGAGGAGCCGGGAGGAAGGTTGGGCGGGGCTCCGACCCGGAGGCGTCCTTTGGCCTCCACCCCGAGTTCCTGGCCGTCCTCATCGACGAGGCGGAGCCCGATCTCGAGGTCGCGGTGCCGCTCGTCGGGTTCGATCTCGGCGACGAGCGCCACGGTGAGGCTGCGGTGGATCACCGGCAGCACCCGGGCGCTGATGGTGTCGAATCCGCCGCCGAGGACGAAGAGTTTGCCGCCTTGGACCTGGGCCGCATCGGCCAGCATGGCTGTTGTCAACCGCACACTTCACTCCCAGTGCCGTCGCGTACCTACACCCTACCGCCGCGGTCTCGCGCGCCCACGTTCCACCCTAGCTCGCTGCGCCGGGCCCGCCTGCTGCAAAACGGCGGGGACATCGTCCGAAGTGAATAACCTGCGGTCATCGTGGACTTCCCCCTCCGCATCTTGACGGCGAATCTGTACAACGGTCGGGCCCGGCCCGACGCGTTGCGCGCCGTGATCAACGAGGTCGATCCGGACGTGATGGCGGTGCAGGAGCTGTCCCCCAACGCCGCGGATGTGATGGTGGATGTCTTCCCGTTCGGGTTGTTCGATCCCCGCGAGGACACGAAGGGCATGGCGTTGGCGTTGCGGCGTCCCGGGGTGGTGGAGCGGGTGCCGTTCGGACCTCGCTCGATGCTGCGGGTGCTCCTCGATCCGGCGTACTGGCCCGGGCTGGGACGGCCGGTGGAGGTGGTGAACGCGCATCTCCACAATCCCTTGTCGGGTCCGCCGCTGAAGGCCCGCGCCACGCGCCGTCACCAGTTGGCGGCGCTGGAGGAGCTGCTCGGCGAGCCGGGGCCGGCCCGGGTCCTGGTCGGTGATTTCAATTCGTCACCGCTGTGGCCGGCGTACCGCCATCTCCGAGCGCTCGCCACCGACGCCGCGGTGGCGGCGGGCACCACGCAGGCGACGTGGGGCCTGTGGCCGTGGTCACCCCGGTTCCTTCGCATCGACCATGCCTTCGTCCAGCAGCTGACCCCCACCGCCACCAACACGGTCCGCATCAAGGGCACCGACCACAGCGCCCTGGTGGTCGACCTCGACGTCCCGGAGAAGTAGGGCTCCGGCCCTTCCCTCACCCTGCCCGCTGGTCCTTCAGTCCCCCACCCCACACCCCCCTCGGATCGCTCCGCTCTCCGGTCCCCCCTTTCGACAAGGGGGGACGAGAGAAGCGACAAGGGGGGACGACAGGAACCCGGTTCCGTCAGGGGAGCTCGCCTTTCGGAAGATGCGCGTATTGCCGGCCGAGGGCGCGGGCGAAGTCCTCGTGCACCCCACCCAGCCACAGCCATGCACCGTCGACCCGTCCGCTCATGGTCAGCAGACCTCCCACCCCGTCCGAGATCGGCAGATCCACCGTCACGGTCCTCGACGAGTAGAAGCGGGTGAGGAACCAGGGAAAGAGTCCCCAGAGAAGGAGGACCCAGGTCCAGCCGGGCGAGGTGATGAAGGTCTTGCGCCGCGTCCCCGTAGCCGGCCGGCCGGTCTTGACACAGATCGCAGGGAACCGCCCGGCGATGGCGTCGTCCACCCTGACGGCGGCTTGTTGGCGCATCCTGGCAGGGTAGCACCGGGGCCCCACGCTCACTCGACGAGCCCCACACCCCCCTCGGATCGCTCCGCTCTCCGGCTCCCTACCGCGCCACGACCACGAGGCGGGTGTCGGGGCTGAGGGGGCGCCCGTCGAGGTCCCCGAAGAACTCGAGGCGGCTGAAGCCGGCGTCGTGGAGGAGCCTGCCGAGTTCGGTGGCGGTGTAGTGGTACAGCTCGAAGCGTCGCTCCCACCACTCGCCGTTCTCGAACCAGCGCACCACCTCGCCGCCGAGCCCGGTGACCCAGTCCATGTGCCGTTCGGTCACCAGCGGCCCCCCGTCGACGTCGAGCCAGTCGCGCCGCATCAGGTGGGCGGCGAGGAAGTCCCGGTGCATGGTGTCGATGACGAGCGGCGACCCGTCGCCGAGGTGGCGGCGGGCGGCCCGGAAGAACCGCAGGTCGTCGTCGGGGTCCCCGGAGTAGCCGATGGAGGAGAACAGGCAGAGCACCGCATCGAAGGCGCCCTCGACCGGCAGCTCGCGCATGTCGCCTTCGATCAACTCGACGTCGAGACCGTCGCAGCGGCGGCGGCCCTCGGCGACCATGTCGGGTGAGAGGTCGACGCCGACCACCCGGAACCCGAGTTCGGCGAGCGGCTTCGACACACGCCCGAAGCCGCAGGGCACGTCGAGGATCCGGCCCGGCGGCGCCACCCCGGCAAGTTCGGTGACCTGCCGGGCCTCGGCCTCCCCGTCCCTCGCTTCGAGGAAGGGCCCCCACAGCGTCAGGTACCGGATGTCGAAGAACTCGGTCCACCATGCGGTCATGCCTCCACTCTGCCACATCGATTGCCGGGCGGGTCGGGACGATATGACCCCTCGCTACCCTGACGGCGCCTGCCGGGAGGAGGGAGTTCCGTGACCGACGACGTCGAGCGCTACGTGGACGAGGTCGCCGCCGCGGTGGATGCCGTCTTCGGGGACCGCACCGTCGGGGTGTGGCTGTTGGGGTCGCTGGCGTACGGGGGGTTCGGTTCCGGCAGCGACGTGGACATCCAGGCGGCGGTGCAGGAACCCGCCGACGGGGACGTCACCGCGTTGGTGGAGCGGATCCATCCGGGGGTGCTGCCCTGCCCGGCCGCCGGCCTCGAGTTCGTGCTGTACGACGCGGCCGAGCTGGCGGTGCCGACCCCGCCGCTGCGGTGGGTGCTCAACCTCAACGGTGGCCCGGCCCGGGAGGAGAAGGTGAGCACCGACCCGGACTCCGAGTCGTGGCATTGGTTCCTGCTCGATCTCGCCATCGGGAGGGAGACGGCTCGCACCCTGCGCGGCCTCGACCTGGCCGCGGTGGCGGGGCCGATCAGCCGGGAGGCCCAGGTGGCGGCGATCGCCGAGTCGGTGCGCTGGCATGCCGCCAACGACGACGGCGGCGCCAATCAGGTCGCCAACGCCGCCCGCGGGCTGCGGTTCTTGCGCACCGGACAGTGGGGTTCGAAGCCGGCCGCCCTGGATTGGGCGGCGTCGCGAGGGATCCCGCTCGAAGACGTGCTCACCGAACTCGGCGCCGAACTGGGCCCGGAGGCCGGCTAGTTCCAGGTCCAGGCGTACCAGACGATGACGCCCTTGAAGCCGATGCTGACGACGATGAGGAAGTTGTCGAAGGCGGACGTGTAGGGCAGCCCCACGAGGTTGAAGACGACGAGACCGACGGCGGCCACGACACACGTCCACCGGATCGCCGGGTACGGCACGGTGAGGGAGAGGACGACCATCACGATCGGGATCAACATGATGACCGCCGCCGTGAGCCACATCACCTGTGTCGCCGGTTGGCCGTCGATCTCGCCCGGGGTGACGTCGCCGGCGTACATCCGCAGGACATCTCCGAGCAGGTAGGTCAGCATCACGGCGACCCACAGGCCCGACAGGATGATCCTCACCTTCTCCACGGGAACCGCCTCCTCGACCGCTTCGTCGCAGCGGCAAGCACCGTACAGGATCGGGCGAACGGTCGCCGGATCAGTCCCGGCCGGCGAGGCCGAGGCGGAGGCCGAGTCCGATGAGCACGGACCCGACGATCCGGTCGAGCCGGCGCCGTACCGCCGATCGGGTGAGGACGGCGGAGAGGGAATCGAGGGCGACGACGTAGACGACGAGCCAGATCGCGGCCATGGCGAGGAACACCGCCGACAGCAGGAGGATCTG
>JASFUV010000091.1:0-5765 GCA_050050155.1 Acidimicrobiia bacterium
GTTCCCGCTTGTGGTCGTCGAGCAGACCGCTGAGGGCGGCGAGCAGGTTGGCGTACACGTCGCAGCGCCACCCGTAGTCGAACGGGGTCACCTGGCTCAGCAGGTACGAGGCTTCCCCGGCGCTGAACCGGCCGGTGGTGGAGCCGGTGAACTCCATGAGCTGGTCCCCGGTCGGCCAGAACAGCTTCGTGATCTGCGCCGCGACTCGGTCCGCCTGCCGAGCCCACCCCGATCCGTCGTTGCCGAGCGCCTCGAACAGCACGGCGGTGTCGCGGCATGCCTGGTACCACAGCACCTCGTCGTAGATGACGTTGTAGGAGCGGGGAAAGAGGTCCATCCAGTCGGACGCCTCGGGGATCTCGATGAGGCCGTCGTTGTTGGCGTCGTGGGCGGCGAGCCACCCCATCGCCCGGGTCACCGGCTCCTTCAGTTCCTCGGCGAGGGCACGATCGCCGGTGTGGAAGGCGAGCCGGATCGTCCCGATCACCCACCACAGCACCGAGTCGATGCTGGCGATGCCGCCGACCCCCGAGTAGTCGGGTGAATCGTCGACGAGGCGGACGTACGAGGGAATCTGCCCCGAGGGCGCCTGATGTCGGGCCAGGAGGCGGATGGTGCGCCGGAAGGTGTCGATCAGCTCCGGGTCGCCGAGGGGCAGGGTCCACAGCCCGGTGATGACCCCGTCGCGGGCCCACACCGCGGCGTAGTTGGCGTCGTGGACACTGAGCGGGTTGTCCTCGACGGAGGCGGCGGTGAACCCGGACTCTGCGATGTTGCGCCGCAGCGAGTCGATGGCCCGCTCGAAGGCGGTTTCGTGCACGTCGGGCGCTGACACACTGGAACGACCCAGGAGGCGCGCCTCCCGGAGCGCCGCGATCAGCTCGCCGTCGGCGACCACCGGAGCCCACACCCCACTGGCCGGCCTCTCCTCCCCGCCCACCCAGATGACCTGCTCGACATCCCCGAGGAGGGGGTGTCCGGCGCCGATCACGAGGAAGACATCCGACGGCGGGATCATCAGGGCCTCGGCCACGTGATCGAGCGCCGATTCGAGGTCGGTGCGCCCGTCGTCGCCCGGCCAACCTTCCAGGGCTTCGCCGTCGCTGTGACGCACGATGGCGGGTTGCTCCAGATCGACGACGTAGTCGGGATCGGGGAGCCCCAGGAGGCGATCCCCGCCGATGAACACCAGGGTGGTCACGGCACGGATCGACGACAGCCGGTCGCCAAGCCTCGGCAATCCCTCCGCCGGCGGATCGACGGTCTCGAGGTCGATCGCCAGCAGGTGACGGGGCGAACGCGAATCAGACGACGATGTCATGACAGGAACCTTCCCTCGATCCGCACCCCCGGCTCACCCTTCGGCGCTCTGCCCTCCTTTGAAGACTCGCCTGCCCCGCAGCCTCGCCCACCACAGATAGACGGCCCCGACCGCCAGCACCGCGGTGACGAGCAGCTGATACCAGGTGTGCCACTCGTACTCGCCGATCGACCAGCTGTAGAGGAAGGCGAGCGCCCCCAGGGCGAGCTGGACTCCGCCGGCGGTGACGAACACGGCGCGCCCTTCGGGGCGCGCCAGGACGAGGATCCCGGTGAGCGCCCAGGCCAGGATCATGGCCCCGACCCATCGCAGCCCACCGAGCTGATCGGCGGTTGTCTTGTCGAGGCCGATGGCGTCGAAGAAGGCGCCGGGGAAGATCACCAGCGGCAATGCCAGCGCCAGGTTGATGAAGATGTACACCACCAGGGCCATCGTCAACGTCTGGGCCGGATCCCGCGGCTTACGGACCGGCTTGGCCGGCTCCCTCGCCTCGGACGGCTCCGCCTCGTGCCCGAAGTCTCTGTCGCTCATGTCCCTTCTCCCATCCCGGTCAGCATTTCACCCACGAGATCGTCCTGCAAAACTCCGAGGTAGTCCACCAGCATCAACTCCGGATCGGCGTCCGGCGGCGGCGACGCCAGATCGTCGACATCGATGGGCGAGGGTTGTTCGTCAGGGGCGGCGGGCCCACCAGCCGGCATGCCGTGGCGGGCGGCGAGCACCAGTCGTGCCTCACCGAGCACCCGCACCCACGCCGCGGCGTCTCCCTTCCGCAACACCGGCTGCTCCCGGAGCCGGTCCAGCGTGTCGGCGAACCGCTCCCGATCCGAGGAACGAGCCTCGACGAGTTCCTTCTCGGTGAGACGGCTGAACTCGCGGGAGGCGACCGTGTCACCCGGATATGCCTCGGGGTTGAGACGGTCGCGCGCCGGGTCGTTCCAGGAGGCGCCGACCGATCCGAGGAGGGAGGGGAGGCGGCTCAGGATCGCCACCTCTTCCGGTTCCAGCGCCACCAGCACCTTCTGGCCGGCGGCAGTGAATCTGCTCACCCCTCCTCCAGGGTCGCCCAGAGGCCATGGTGATGGAGGCGGTAGGCGTCCAATTCGGCGTGCTCCCGAGGTGCCGACGCGACCACGGCACGTCCCCGATGGTGAACCTCCAGCATGAGCCGGGTGGCGTCTTCGCGGGAGTGTCCGAGCAGGGTGCGGAACACCCACACGACGTAGCTCATGAGGTTCACGGGGTCGTTCCACACCACGACGTTCCACACCGGGAGGCGCGAGGTTCGCGGTGAGGCGGCGGTGCGCTCGGAAGGACGGGAGGCCGGGCTCATGCGGGTAAGGGTAGTACCGGGTCCGAGCCCACGACGAGGGTGGAAACCCCCGATCGCCTCACTCTCGGCCAGGATCGGCCGCTGCGGCCCCGTTGCGCTGGGCGTTGATCCAGTCCTCGAAATCGCGGCGCGCCACCCGCCATTCCCGCCCGAACTTGACGGCCGGAAGGGTGCCGGATCGCAGCTGGCTGGTCACGACGAACGCCGACACGTCCATGTAGTCGCAGATGTCGGAGACCGACAGCCACTCCTTGTCGATGTCGACGTTGATCCGTTCCATCCACCCCAGGCTATGTGCCGAGAACCCGATCGGCAATAGCGCCTTCTCCGCTCCCCGGCAGCGTTGGTCCTTGCACTGGTTTTCGCGGTCTCTGTACTATCGCCCTCACAGCCGATGCGCGACCGACCCCGGTCGCTCTGCACAAGGTCGAAGGGGCCTCAGCGGGCGGAGCGATCAGGGAGGTACGGGGATGGCAATCCACTCATCCACGGTTGCGGAACACCGCTTCACGGTGTCCCGCAGGCGCGGGTATGCAATCTCTGAAGTGGACGCCGTCATGGCGCGCATTCTCGAGACCCTCCGCGAGCACGAATCCCTCATCGAGCAGCTCGAAGCGAGGGTGGAGGCGGCCGAGGCGTCCACCGGCGCCCTCGAGAAGGATCGGATGGATCTGCTGCGCGCCGGCGACGATCTCGTCTCGTTCGCCGAGGAAGAGGCGGAACGCATCCTCAGCGACGCCCGGCGCCGCGCCGCCCGGGAGATGTCGCGACGCGAACAGCAGGTCGAACGGGTCCTCGCCGACGGGATGCGGAAAGCTGATTCCGTCGCCGCCGAAGGCCGCCGCCGGCACGACGAGGCAGTCGCCGAAGCCGACCGCATCACCGCCCAGGCCGACGCCCGCAGGGACGAGGCACTCGGGTACCTGCTGCGCATGCGCCGCAAGGCCGCCGAGGAGGCCACCCGCATCATCCGGGCAACCCTCGCCGAGGTGCAGCGACTCCGCGCCGCCACCCAGGCCGAGACGTCCTCGGCCCGGACGCGCGCCGAGACCGAGTCGATCCAGGTACTCGCCGGCGCCCGGGAGGAGGCCGACGGCCTCGTCAAGGAGGCGCACGCCGAACGCATCGCTCTCAACCAGCGCATCGCCCAGCTCCACTCCGCCCTCGCCGACCTCGAGGACGAGCTCCACGATCCGGCCACCACCGCCCTCATGCTGCGCCAGGCAACCACGTCGCGGGCGCCATCGAGCACGGTCGCCAGCGGCGGGGCGAGCAGGATCTCCGACCGATTCGGCCCGGGCCTGGCCGGCATCACTCGGGAGGCGATCACGATCCACCTCGAGGAGGAGGCGGCGACACCGGGCGGACCCACCGAACTGGCGGCCGCGGTGCGTCAGATCCTCGAGGGCTCCGACCCGGACGATCCCGACAACATCCCGGGCCGGCCCCAGCTCGACACCTCCACCTGGTACCAGCGGCACGGCGGAGGCATCCGCCGCCGCATGGACGAGCAGCGCGAGCACCCGTCCGAGTGAGAGGGGTCGGCGGGTGACCTCCATCGCCGTCTTCCTGTTCGACGGCGCCGAGGCGGTGATCACCGCCGCGGGGGTGTCCGTCGGCATCAACATGGCGTTGCACCCTGTGGCCCGGCTCCACTCGCCGCAGCGGGCGCGTCAGGTGCGGCGCGGCGTCCAGTACGACCCGGCGCCGCCGGTCTGAGGCTCCTCAGGCGCCGACGACCCGTTCTCGCGTCGGCCGGGTGAGGATGAACGCCGAGACCGCAAGCGCGGTCGCCGCAAGCAGGAACCGGAGCCAGGTGCGTTCGACCGCGACCCCGATGGTGAACCCGAAGCTGATCACGATGAGACCGATCGCCCACACCTTGATCCGGCGCGGGATCCCGAGCCCGGCGTGGTAGTCGCGGATCAGGTGTCCGAACAGACGGTGATCCATAACCCAGCGGTACATGCGCTCGGAGGAGCGGAGGAAGAAGAACACCGCGATGAGGAGGTTCACGGTTCCAGGCAGGAGGGGCACGAAGTAGCCGACGATGCCGAGCCCGAGGAACAGGAACCCGAGCGCGAGGTAGACGGCTCGCAGCAGCGGGCTGGTGGTGATGCGAACCTCTCGGGGCCTCGCCGGAGCCGGAGAACGTGCCATGGCGGATCGCACGCTATCGGACGGCGCATCCGACAGGGAGTCGGACGGGTGGGATCAGTCGGCGGCGTCCTGTTCCACCGCGCCCGTGGTGAGGGGAGCGATGCAATCGGGGAGATTGTTGGCGACCGAGTTCACCAGGGTGGACACGGGGTGCCGGGCCATCGCATCGGCCGGGTACACGTCGAGCATCCCGAGGAGCCGTTCGGGATCGTCGACGCCGGGATCGAGCCAGTCGGTCCATGTCTCCGGGGCCAGCACCACGGGCATGCGGTCGTGGATGTCGGCCACCGTGGCGTTGGGCCGGCCGGTGACGATGGTGCAGCTCCGCACCCGCTCGTCGGTGGCGGGGTCTTTCCAGCTCGCCCACAACCCGGCCAGCGCCAGCGGTTTCCCGTCGGCGGCGAAGAGGTAGTACGGAAGCTTTCCTTTGGGGCGCACCTGCCACTCGTAGAACCCGTCGGCGGGGATGAGGCAGCGGCGGGTGGCGAACGACTCGCGGAAGGTGGCCTTGTCGGCGACGGTCTCGACCCGGGCGTTGATGTTGCGGGCGGCGATCTTGCGGTCCTTGGCCCACCAGGGGATGAGCCCCCACCGGAACGTGCCGAGGAGGCGTTCCCCGTCGCGGGCGGCCACCGCGTACACCGGATCGGTAGGCGCCACGTTGTAGGAGGGCGGGAGCGGCGCCGTCACCAGCCGCGCCGCGAACACATCGACGTACTCGGAGGGATCGCGCGCTTGGACGAATCGGCCGCACATACCTCCATTGTGGTCGTCTCCGGCCACATAGCCCGTCAAGCCCGGTACGGTCGCCGCCGATGACTGACGGCATGGCGGAACCGGCGATCCAACTGAGCGGCGTGACCCGTCGCTTCGGCTCGGTGCTGGCCGTCGACGAGCTCACGATGACGGTGGAGGCCGGGGCGGTGGCGGTGCTGCTGGGACCCAACGGCG
>JASFUV010000092.1:0-5759 GCA_050050155.1 Acidimicrobiia bacterium
GATGCGCTCCCGTTCGCGTTCCACCAGGATCCGGATCGCCGGGGATTGGACCCGGCCCGCGGAGAGCCCGCGCTGCACCTTGCGCCACAGCACAGGGGACACCTCGTATCCGAAGAGCCGGTCGAGGACGCGCCGCGCCTCTTGGGCGGCGACGAGGCCGCGGTCGAGGTCGCGGGGGTGGGCCACCGCCTCCCGGATGGCGGGGGCGGTGATCTCGTGAAAGACCATGCGCCGCACCGGCACCTTGGGTCGGAGTTCTTCGAGAAGGTGCCAGGCGATCGCTTCGCCTTCCCGGTCCTCGTCGGTGGCGAGGTACAGCTCGTCGGCCTGCTTGAGGGCGGCCTTCAGCTTGGTGACCTGCTTGCGGCTGTCGGGGGTGACGATGTAAAGGGGGGTGAACCCGCCGTCGATGTCGATCCCGAAGCGGGAGCTGCGCCACCGCTCCTTGAGCCGCTCCGGCACCTCTCCCACCTTGCTCGGAATGTCGCGGATGTGCCCGATGGAGGATTCCACGATGAAATCGTCCCCCAGGAATCGGGCGATGGTGCGCGCCTTGGCAGGCGATTCGACGATGACGAGTTTCTTCGACATACCCTGAAGAGTGGATCGGTCCCGGCGGGCTCGCCGGGCAGGCGGTGGTGATATGTACGGCACAAACCACCCGATGTCAAGGCAAGGTGGTGCCGTCAGGTGGCGGCGAGTCCGGCCAGGAGGCGCTCCACGACACGGTCCCAGGTGAACTCGCGCCCGACTCGTTCCCGGCCTGCCCGGCCCATCGCGGCGGCCCGTTCCGGGTCGTCGAGCACGGACTCGAGACCATCGACGATGTCGGCCACCGAGCGGACCACGAACCCGGTTTCGCCCGGCGCGACGGTCTCGGGGGCCCCGCCCGAGTCGCCGGCGAGCACGGGGAGGCCGGTGGCGGCCGCTTCGAGGAACACGAGGCCGAGGCCTTCGACTTCGAGCCCGCCCCAGCGGGAGCGGCACGGCATGCAGAAGACGTCCATCTCCCGGTAGAGGTCACCGAGCCGTTCCCAAGGCACGTCGATCTCGAAGCGCACCGGGACGCCGCTGCGTTCCGCCAGCCGGCGCAGCCGCGGTTCGGTGCGGCCCTTGCCGACGAGGAGCACCGTGACGGCGAGGCCGCGGCGGCGGAGCTCGGTGGCGGCGGCGATGAGCCGGTGCTGGCCTTTGCGGGGCACGAAGCGGCTGACACAGCCCACAACCGGCGGTTCGTGCCGCTGCGGGGAGGGCGCCGGGGCGTAGGCGGCGAGGTCGACCCCGGCTCCGATGTAGTGGACGGAGCGGCCGGTGAGGCGGGCGACCCGGTCGCGGGTGAAGCGGCTCACCGCGAAGCGGGCGTCGAAGCGTCGCAGGGTGCGCCCGAGGAGCTGGCGGGTGCCGGGAAGGGCGGCGGGAACGACGACTTCGGCGCCGTGGCAGAGCACCGCGATGGGCACGCCGAGGGTGGCGCCGAGACGTGGGCCGAGGGGGGTGAGCGGGTAGGGGGCTCCGAACAGCACCGCGTCGGGCCGGAAGTCGGCGGCTTCCCGCTCGATGAACGCGGCGACGCCGCGCGTGGGCCACATGAAGCGGCGCCGGTGGCGACGCACCACCGCTTCTCCCCTGGCGGTTCCGGTGGCGGGCCCGTCGGCGGGACCGATCACCCGCACCGGGTGGGGGTAGGCGTCGACGAGGTTCCCGAGGTACTGCTGGATCCCTCCGGGTCTCGGCGGGTAGTCGTTGGTGACGATGAGGAGCCGCATCGGTTTCACTCCTCCAGGTGGGGCGCCAGGTTCCAGCTCAGCAGCGACGGCCATGGCCCGCCGATCGCCAACCGGGCGTACCCGGTGTTGGCGAGGAGGGTGAGCCTTCCCCGGAGGGGGAACCCGATGCCGAGCACCCCGGCGGCGTAGGCGCGGGAGGCGCCTCCGTGGGAGACGACCCCCACCCGGCCTCCGGGATGCGCCGCCGCGATCCGTTCGATGGCGTCGCGCATCCGGGCGCCGACCGACGCGAAGGTCTCTCCGGTGCCGCCCCGCACCACGTCCTCGCCACCGGCGAGGCGGGTCATGAGGTCGGGATCGGCGGCGGCGATCTCCTCCTTGGTGTGCCCTTCCCACGTCCCGAAGCCGATCTCGACGAGG
This sequence comes from Acidimicrobiia bacterium, assembly GCA_050050155.1. Lineage (GTDB taxonomy): Bacteria > Actinomycetota > Acidimicrobiia > Spongiisociales > UBA5794 > CAYQEC01. The sequence continues at coordinate 2,148 of JASFUV010000092.1, forward strand.
TCGTCGACGATCTGCAGCGAGGTGTCATGGGGGGCGGCGACGATCTGGGCGGTTTCGCGGGCCCGGCCCAGTGGTGAGGTGTAGATGGCGTCGAGCGGGGCGAGGTGGGCGGCGAGGCGGCGTGCCTGATCTCGCCCGGTGGCGGTGAGGCCCCCGTCGGTCTGCCCCTGCCAGCGTCCCTGTTCGTTCGCCGCGGTGCGCCCGTGGCGGATGAGGACGATCTCGGTGGCGGCGCCGGCGTCCGAGGATGGCGGGTCGGCGACGTGGGTGGCGTCGTTGTAGTGGGGAAGGCGGCGCCGGTCGCCTTCGGTGCGGAAGGTGGTGAGGGCGGTGTTGCTCATCAGGCCGAGCGGGCTGGGGAGCCGGGTCTCGAGGAGCACGGTGGCGAGGGTGAGGAGCGCCAGGCCGTGGCCGACGACGAGGGCGGTGCCGTCGCCGATCCGTTCCAGCAGCTCGTTGTAGGCGGCGAGCTGGCGGACCGCGACTTCGGAGAGGCGTTCCCCACCGCCGAGGGGCACGTCCTCGCCGGCGAAGACGGCGTGTAGGTCGCCGGACCAGCGCTGCTGGATCTCTTCGGTGGTGAGGGTCTCCCAGTCGCCGACGAAGGGTTCCCGCCAGCGGGCGTCCACTTCGAAGTCGCGCCCGAGGGCGGCGGCGGTGGCCCGGGTGCGGCCCAGGTCGGACGCGACGACGAGGTCGAAATGCCGGCCGGCGAGTCGCCGGCCGAGGAGGGCGGCCTGGTGTTCTCCGGCGGGGCTCAGCGGCGAGTCGGTGTGCCCGAACCAGCGGCCGGCGACGTTGGCGTCGGTTTCGGCGTGTCGCACCAACGTGATTTCAGCGGCCACCCATCTCCCCGATCGACGATCCCGGAGGCTACCGCGCTCTCCTCCTGCCCCCTGCATCCAACCCTGGGTTCCACGCCACGGAAATGCGGCCTCTCAGCCCACAGTTCGCCGACCGCGGAACCGTGGGCCACAGACCACGGAAACGCAGCCTCTCAACCCAGGGTTCCACGCCACGGAAATGCGGCCTCTCAGCCCTGGGTTCCACGCGTTGGTTCAGACGAAGGCGGAGGCGAAGATGAGGCTGACGATCGTCATGACCTTGATGACGATGTTCATGGCCGGGCCCGACGTGTCCTTGAACGGATCGCCGATGGTGTCGCCCACCACCGCCGCCTTGTGCGGCTCGGAACCCTTGCCACCGTAGGCGCCGGCCTCGATGAACTTCTTGGCGTTGTCCCAGGCTCCCCCGGCGTTCGCCATGAAGATGGCGAGCAGGAATCCGGTGATGAGGGCCCCGGCCAGCAGCCCACCGAGTGCCCGCACCGAGATGAACCCGACGACGAGCGGCAGCGCCACCGCCAGCGACCCCGGCACGATCATCTCGCGCAGGGCCGAACGGGTGGAGATGTCGACACACTTGGCGTAGTCCGCCCGCGCTTCGGGACGTCCCTCCCGCAACCCGACGATCTCGCGGAACTGGCGCCGCACCTCCTCGATCATCTGGTTGGCGGCCCGACCCACCGCCTGGATGGTGAGAGCCGCGAACAGGAACGGGAACATGCCGCCGAGGAAGAGCCCGACGGTGACCGGAATGTCGAGGATGTCGAGCGTGTTCAGCTCGCCCCCGGCGTCGACGATCGCCTGCTGGAACGTGAAGAACAGGGCCAGGGCGGTGACGGCGGCGGAGGCGATGGCGAATCCCTTGGCGACCGCTGCGGTGGTGTTCCCCAGCGAGTCGAGGGCGTCGGTGGTTTCCCGCACCTCCGGGGGGAGGTGCGCCATCTCGGCGATACCGCCGGCGTTGTCGGCGATCGGTCCGTAGGCGTCGACCGACACCGTGATCCCGAGGGTGGACAGCACCCCGATGGCGGCGATGGCGATGCCGTAGATCCCGGCCAGGTCGGCGTCGAAGGCGATCTCGCCACCCCAGTAGGCGCCGAGCATGCCGAGCGCGACCACGACCACCGAGGCCGCCGCCGAGCGCATCCCATCCGCCAGGCCGGAGAGCACGACGGTGGCGGGTCCGGTCTGTGCCTGGCGGGCGATCTCCTTGACGACCTTGTGATGGTCGCTCGTGAACCACTCGGAGATCTGGCCGATGGCCCAGCCGACGGCGAGGCCGATGGCCACCGCAAACACCAGACCCCACGAGTTCTCGACACCGGCAGTGTCCTTGAAGAGGAAGGGGGTCAGCACGGCGACACCGGCCACCGTGATCCCCATCGCGGCGTACGTTCCCTTGTGGAGGGCACCGGCGAGGCTGCCCTTCCCCGGCTTGACGAAGAACGAGCCGATGATCGAAGACGCCATGCCGAGCGCGGCGATCATGAGCGGGTAGAAGAACGCCTCCTCTTGGAAGGCGTGACCGGCGAAGGCGAAGGCGGCGAAGGCGATCGGGGCCACCATGGATCCGACGTAGCTCTCGAACAGGTCGGCGCCCATGCCGGCGACGTCGCCGACGTTGTCCCCGACGTTGTCGGCGATCGTCGCCGGGTTGCGGGGATCGTCCTCGGGGATTCCGGCTTCGACCTTGCCGACCAGGTCGGCGCCGACGTCGGCGGCCTTGGTGTAGATGCCACCGCCGACACGGGAGAAGAGCGCGATCGACGAACCGCCGAGGGCCACCGCGGTGAGGACGCTGAAGGGTTGGTCCACCTCGAGCCATTCCACGAACACCGCGTAGGCGAGCGCCAGCCCGAGCAGGCCGAGCCCGGCGACGGTGAAGCCCATCACGGCTCCGCCGCGGAACGCCAGCGGCAACGCCTTGTTGATTCCGCCCTCGTGGGCGGCCTGGGCGGTACGGGCGTTGGCGGCAGTGGCGACCCGCATGCCGATGAAACCGGCCAAGGCCGACAGCGAGGCGCCGAACACGTAGGCGATGGCACCCCACGGGCGGCCCCAGTCGAGGAAGAGAAGGATGAGGATCGCCATGATCGTGACGAAGCCCGCCACCGCGAGATATTCACGGCGGATGAAGGCCATGGCGCCTTCCCGGATCGCCGTCATGAGTTCCCGCATCCGCTCGCTGCCGGGGTCGGCGGCGTTCACTTCACGGGCGAACACGAACGCGAGAATGAGGGCCGCGATCGCCGCGGCCATGGCAAGGTACAGCCAGATCAAAGGATCCACGAGACAAGCTCCCACACGGTCGACGCTTGGTCGCGGCGAGTGTAGCTCTCGGCGATCCAGGCTCCGATTCGAGCGCGGCGGTTTCCGGGGCCGGGGAGAGGGAGGCTCCGCTCAGCCCGATCGGGGGCGCCGAAGCCACAGGACCCCGGCGGCGATGATGAGGACGGCGCCGATGATCAGCGCCGGGTAGCTCATCCCCTCGCCGAACTCCCGGCCGGGTTCGACCAGCACCAGTTCCGTGACGTCGAGGTACGACTCGCCGCCCCGGTCCGGGTCGTGGTACTCCCACGTCCCGGTGAGCCGCACCAGCGGTCCCCGCTTCCGGTAGCCGCCGGGCGGGTCGAGCCCGGCCGCGAAGTCTGCGGGGATCCGCACCCCGATGCCGACGTTGCCGCCGGTGCGGTCGCCGCCTTCGAGCAGCGGTTCACGGGCGTAGCTGTCGTCGTTGAGCTGGGTCCACACGGTGCCGTCGCCGCGA
>JASFUV010000093.1:0-5747 GCA_050050155.1 Acidimicrobiia bacterium
GCGGCGCGGAAGTCGGCGTCGTTGAGATGGTGCTCGACCTGGTGCACCGCCTCTTCGAGGGGGGAGCGGGGTTGGGAGACGACGGCGAAGGAGGTGTCGTTGGCGAGCGGGGCGTCATCGAAGCGGGACGCCACCACCGCGGCGAGGGCGGCCGACGACTGGTTGAGCCAGATCTCGACGTCGAATGCCTCCGGGGTTGCGTCGGGCAACAGCGCCAGCAGCTTCTCCTTGTAGGAGACGGCGAGGGCCTCGGGATCGGGGGCCCAGGCCTGGGTGGAGTCGGCCTTGCCGACCAGGACGAGCCTGGACGGGGTGAGGTGGCGGCCGCCTCCGAAGTCGACCTGGACCGACCCGGCGGCGAGCACCGCCTTGTCGACGTTGAAGTGCTGCACCCGGCCGGTGTGGGCCAGGTACTCGCGTGCCAGTTCCCGGGCCAGTTCCTCGGTGAGATGGTCGCAGATGGTGTCGGGGTGGCCGGTGCCCTTGCGCTCAACGAACTCGACCGGGGGTGCGTAGGGAGGACGGCGCGTGACGGTGAACTTCATGTGTATCGCCAAGGGGGTCGGCGGCAGGGGTGCCGGGAATCCTAGCGAGCGCCCACCGGGACGGGATCGTCCTTCAGACCTCGGCGCCGCGCCAGGCGTCGCGGAGCTTCACCTTGGCTCCGGTGCGGAGGAGGCCGCCGCTGTAGATCTTGCCGGCGAGCCGCACCAGCAGGTAGACGGCGGCGACCATCAGGGCAAGGGAGGTGGCGATCTCCCACACCGCAGCTTCGCTCGTTGCCATGCGCAGCGGCATCGTCATCGGGGCGAAGGGCGGCAGCAGCGAGGCGATCCGGAGCACGGGGGTCTCACCGCCGAGGGAGAAGGACGCCACGAAGTAGCCGATCATCAGCAGGATGGTGAGGGGGAAGGCGGCGTTCTGCGCCTCTTCCTGGCGGGAGACGAGGGAGCCGGCGGCGGCGTAGGCGGTGGCGTAGAAGGCGAATCCGAGCACGAACCACACCACCACCGCCGCCATGATGGCGGGCGTTGCGGTGGGGACCTCGAAGGCGTGCTGGATCTGGAGCCCGGTGAGAGCGATCCCGCCGATCACGATCAGCTGCGCAAGCCCGAGGGCGCCGATCCCGAGGATCTTTCCTGCGAGGAGGGTGTGGGGACGGACCGCGCCGAGCACCACCTCGACGACGCGGTTGGTCTTCTCCTCGATGACGCCGATGAGGATCCACTGGCCGTAGGTGACGATCGAGATGAACAGGAACACGGTGGCGGCGAAGGCGAAGCCCCGGTTGGAGGCGTCGGTGGTGTCGGTCGTGCCGACGGTGGTGACGGGGGAGATGTGGAGGAGGTCGGTGAGGTCGGCGGCGGTCAGCCCGTAGCCTGCGGCCCGATCGAGGGCGGCCTGGCTGGTGAGTGATGCCTGGACGAGGGCGGTGAGGGTGGGGTCGGTGTTGGGGTCGACGAAGACGCCGTCGGGAGCGGCGACGATGTCGACGTCTCCGTCCGCAAGTGCTCCCTTGGCGGCGGCGGTGTCGGCGTAGTCGGTGGTGTCGACGGTGAGGTCTCCGATCGGCGCCGCCGCCTCCACCTGGGCGGCCAGTCCGGGGTCGGTCCCGTCGACGATGCCGATGGACCAGTGGGTGGCGCCGACGCCGTCGAGGAAGCTGGGGGCGACGATGATGCCGACCACGAGCAGCAGGGTGAGGCCGGTGGAGAGCTGGAAGGCCCGGCTCGTGATCCGTTCCTTGAAGTCACGGACGGCTACCAGCAGCAGCGATGTGGTCGGTCTCATCGCTGCACCGCCTCCCGGAACACCTCGGAGAGGTTGGGGGGCTCGAAGCTGAACTGGCGGACCGTGCCGGCCTCCTGGGCCAGGGCCACGATGGGGCCGAGGTCGGCGCGGTCGTCGAGGCGGAGGAGGGCGCGCCCGTCGCCGCTCGACACCACTTCGGCGCCGGGGATCGTGGCCGCCCACTCGACGGCGGAGCCCGCCACTTCGATGGTGAGGTAGCGGTGGGGGGAGCGGGCTCGCAGTTCTCGCACCGGCCCGTCGAGCACGATCCGTCCCTCGTTGATGACGACGACGTCTTCGCAGAGGTCTTCGACGAGATCGAGCTGGTGGCTGGAGAAGACGACGGCGGCGCCGGCGGCGGCGCGCTCGGCGAGGATGGCGCTCATCGCCTGGACCCCGAGCGGGTCGAGCCCGGCGAAGGGCTCGTCGAGCACCAGCAGATCGGGGTCGTGGAGGAGGGCGGCGGCGAGCTGGATGCGCTGCTGGTTGCCGTGGGAGAGCTCTTCGAGTCTCCCGTCGCGGCGCTCCGCGACCCCGAGGCGTTCGAGCCATGCGAGGGCGCGGTGCTCGGCGTCGGCCTTCGCCATGCCGTGGAGGCGCCCGAAGTAGACGAGTTGATCGAGGATCCTCATGCGGGGGTAGAGGCCGCGTTGTTCGGGCATGTACCCGAAGCGGAGCCGGACGGAGGGGGTGATGGCGGCGCCGTCCCAGTGGACCGTGCCGGCGTCGGGCCGGACGAGGCCGAGGATGCTGCGCATCGCCGTGGTCTTGCCGGCTCCGTTCGGTCCCAGGAAGCCGAGCAGGGCGCCGCGTGGCACCTGGAACGTGCAGCCGTCGAGGGCGGCAACGTCGCCGTAGCGCTTGTGGAGATCGAGCAGTGTGAGCACGGGTTCCTCTGGGGGATGATGTCAAGTATACTTTACATCGGGTCGGCGCGCCAACGTTCCCGGTGTACCACCTGGGCCCGCGGCCGTCGGCCCCGCCGCAATGACCCGGAGCGTCGATCGGGCGCCCCGTGACCGATGGTGACGATGCCGACCGGGGCCACGTCGGAGGGGAGGGCGAGCAACTCCTTCAACTCGGGCACGGCGTGGGCGCCGAGGAAGCCGGCCGCCAGCCCCTCGTCGATCGCCGCCAGCAGCAGCAGCATCACCGCGGCCCCGGCGTCCACCCACCAGTAGGGGACCGGCCACTCGATCTCGTTCCCGTCGGCGTCGAGCTTGTCGGGCTCCCGGTAGCGGGCGTGGTAGCGGGCCTCCGAGACACACACCACCACATGGACCGGGGCCCGCGAGATCCAGGGATCGAAGCCGGCGGCGACGTACTCGTCCTCACCGGCGGTGCGGGCGACGGCGCCGCGCCGCTCCGGATCGGTCACCACCACGAAGCCCTGGCCCTGGCTGTTGCCGGCGGACGGGGCGCGGCGCGCCGCGTCGAGGATCCGGTCGAGGGCGGCAGGATCTACCGGCTCGTCGGTGTAGTTGCGCACCATGCGGCGACGGCGCAGGACCTCGGCGAACTCCACGATCAGCTCGTGACGTTCGCCGAGGTCCCGGCGTGACGGGGACCGATCATGCCGGTCACCCTATACGTCTGCCAGCGCCTTCAGTGCCTGTTCCATCGCCGCCTTGCCGTCGGCGAAGAACATCATCGTGTTGTCGAGATAGAACAGCGGGTTGTCGATCCCGGCGAACCCGGGCGACAGACTCCGCTTCACCACGATCACGGTGCGCGCCTTGTCGACCTCGAGGATCGGCATCCCGTAGATGGGGCTCGCCGCATCGTCGCGCGCCGACGGGTTGACCACGTCGTTGGCGCCGATCACGAGCACCACGTCGGTCTGCGCCATCCGCGGGTTCGACTGATCGAGATCGAGCAGCTGGTCGTACGGCACGTCGGCCTCTGCCAGCAGCACGTTCATGTGCCCCGGCATGCGACCCGCCACCGGGTGGATGGCGTAGGTGACGTCGACCCCGCGCGCCTCGAGGGCGAGCGACAGATCCCGCACCGCGTGCTGCGCCTGGGCGACGGCCATGCCGTAGCCGGGCACCACTACCACGTGTTCGGCATAGGCGAGGGCGATCGCAACGTCGTCCGGCGTCGCGGCCTTCACCGGCTTGTCGCCGGTGCTGACCGGTCCTCCGCCTTCGGTGCCGAAGCCGGAGAAGAGCACGTTGGCCAGCGACCGGTTCATCGCCTCGCTCATCTGCATGGTGAGGATGAACCCGGCGGCGCCGACCAGGGCTCCACCGATGATGAGGGCGCTGTTCTGGATGACGAAACCCGCCATGGCGGCGGCGACACCCGACAGCGAGTTGAGCAGTGAGATCACGACCGGCATGTCGGCGCCACCGATCGGGGTGACACCGAGGATGCCGAGCGCGAACGCCCCGGCCACGACCAGCCAGTAGGCCGGCACCGCGTCGGCGGCGACGCCCCAGATCCCCAGGCCGACGATGCCGGCGGCGAGCACGGCGTTGAGCGTCTGCGCGCCCGGGAAGGAGATCGGGCTTCCGCCGATGAGTCCCTGCAGCTTGGCGTAGGCGACGAAGCTGCCGGAGAACGTCACGGTCCCCACCAGCAGCGTCAGCGCCACGACGATGCCCGTTTCGACGGTGAAGACACCGTCGGTGTTGATGATCTCGTAGAGCCCGACCAGGGTCGAGGCCGCCCCGCCGAATCCGTTGAAGGCAGCCACGAGCTGGGGCATGGCCGTCATCTGGACCCGGAGGGCGAGCACGGCGCCGACCGCGGCGCCGACGGCGAGCCCGGCGATGATCGTGCCCCACCCGGTGACGTCCTGGTCGACCAGGGTGACCACCATGGCAAGCAACATGCCGGCGCCGGCGATGGCGTTCCCGCGCCGCGCGGTGCGTGGCGTCGAGAGCTGCTTGAGGCCGACGATGAAGAGAACCGCGGCGAGCAGATAGAGGAGTGTGATCTCAGACATTGCGCCGCTCCGGCTTCTTCTTGAACATCTCGAGCATCCTGTCGGTGACCAGGAAGCCGCCTACGACGTTGATGGTGGCCGTGACCACGGCGAAGAACGCCAGGGAGGTCGCGGCGGCACCTTCACTGAAGCCGGCGGCGGTGAGGGCTCCGACGATGGTGATTCCGGAGATGGCGTTGGCGCCCGACATGAGCGGGGTGTGCAACGTCGGCGGCACCTTGGAGATGACCTCGAATCCGACGAACCCTGCCAGGACGAACACCACGATCCCGGTAACGAAGGCCGGGCTCACGTCCCACCTCCTTCGAGCTTGAGCAGCTGGCGGCTCCGGCTGTGGACCACCTCACCGTGGTGGGTGATGGTGCACTCGCCGAAGATCTCGTCTTCCGTGTCCACGGTGAGACCGGCGCCGTCGCGCGCCCGCTCCAGCAACGTAATGAGATTGCGGGCGTACATCCGGCTGGCGTCGGTGGGAACCGCGCTGGCCAGATTGGTCGGCCCGTAGACGTGGACCCCGCCGACGTCGACGACCTCGTCGGCGACCGACGGCTCGACGTTGCCGCCCGTCTCGGCGGCCATGTCGACGATGATCGACCCTGGCTTCATCGATGCGACCATCTCGGCCGTCACCAGGAGCGGCGCGGTCCGGCCCGGGATCTGGGCGGTCGTGATGAGCAGGTCGCTCTCCGCGACGAAGGGGGCGAGCGCCGCGTGCTGTTCGGCTTGGGTGTCCTCGCCGACCTCTTTGGCGTAGCCCGAGTCGTCGCCTTTCTGGGTCGGAGCGGCGACGAACTTGGCGCCGAGGCTCTCCACCTGCTCCCGGGTCTCGGGGCGGATGTCGTAGGCATGGACCACCGCGCCGAGACGGCGTGCGGTGGCGATGGCCTGCAGCCCGGCGACGCCAACGCCCAAAATGAGGGCCTTGGACGGCGGGATGGTCCCGGCGGCGGTGACCATCATCGGGAGTAGCTTGGGTGATTCCTCCGCCGCCAGGAGCACCGCGGCG
>JASFUV010000094.1:0-5723 GCA_050050155.1 Acidimicrobiia bacterium
CTGAAGAACGGCGTCTACCTCGACTTCGCCGACGCCATCGGCCGCCTGGGACGCGAGACCATCGCAGATCGCTACGGCAACCTCTTCGAGATGTACCAGCGGATCACCGACGAGGACCCCTACACGGTGCCGATGCGGATCTACCCCGCCCCGCACTACACGATGGGCGGCCTGTGGGTCGATTACAACCTGATGACCACCATCCCCGGCCTCTACGCCATCGGAGAGGCCAACTTCTCCGACCACGGCGCCAACCGGCTCGGCGCGAGCGCCCTCATGCAGGGACTCGCCGACGGCTACTTCGTGCTCCCCGCCACCATCGGCGGGTACCTCGCCGACTGGCTCAACGTCGACCCGGTCCCCACCGATCACCCCGCCTTCGTCGCCGCCGAACAGGACGTCGCCGACCGGGTGCAGCGAGTCCTCGCGGTCAACGGCACCCGCACCGTCGACTCGTTCCACCGTGAGCTGGGCACCATCATGATCGAGCAATGCGGCATGGCCCGGAGCCGGGAGGGACTCGAGGAGGCGATCGCCGCCATCCGGACCCTGCGCGAGGAGTACTGGAGCGACGTGCGGGTCCTCGGCGACGCCGGTTCCTTCAACCAGTCGCTGGAGCGGGCAGGCCGGGTCGCCGACTTCCTGGAACTCGGCGAGCTGATGTGCCGCGACGCCCTCGACAGGGAGGAATCCTGCGGCGGCCACTTCCGGGTCGAGCACCAGACCGCCGAGGGGGAAGCCCGGCGCGACGACGTCGACCAGCTCCACGTCTCGGCCTGGGAATGGCACGGCGCCGACACGCCCCCGGTGCGGCACAAGGAGCCCCTCCACTTCGACGAGGTGCAGCTGGCGCAGAGGAGCTACAAGTGATGGATGTCACGCTGCGGGTCTGGCGTCAGGCGGGACCGGAACAGCCCGGCGAGTTCCGGGAGTACCCGGCGCCGGACATCAGCCCCGACGCCTCGTTCCTGGAGATGCTCGACCTCGTCAACGAGCGCCTCGTCGCCCAGGGCGAGGAACCGATCGCCTTCGACCACGACTGCCGGGAAGGCATCTGCGGCATGTGCGGCGTCATGATCAACGGCCACCCCCACGGGCCCCAGCTCGGGACCGCCACCTGCCAGCTCCACATGCGGAAGTTCCAGGACGGCGACACCATCGTGATCGAACCGTGGCGCGCCGCCGCCCTCCCGGTGATCCGGGACCTGGTGGTCGATCGCAGCGCCCTCGACCGCATCATCGAGGCAGGCGGCTACATCACGGCACCGACCGGGAGCGCCCCCGACGCCAACCTGATCCTCGTCCCCCACGAGGCGGCCGAAGCCGCCATGGACGCCGCCGCCTGCATCGGCTGCGCCGCCTGCATCGCCGCCTGCCCCAACAGCGCCGCCCAGCTCTTTGTCGCCGCCAAACTGGCGCACCTCGATCTGCTCCCCCAAGGACAACCGGAGCGCTACACCCGGGTGGTGTCGATGGTCGAGACCATGGAGGAGTTCTTCGGTTCGTGCACCAACCACGGGGAATGCGAGACGGCCTGCCCCAAGAGCATCAGCATCGACCTCATCGCCTTCATGAACCGCGACTACCTGGCCGCCAAGCTCCGGGATCTCCGCCACTCGGGCCAGGGCTGAGCCCCGCCGACGGGAGGCACGGCCGCCCCCTCTCGCCCCGCCCTGCCCACTAACCTGGCCGCGATCCCCCGATCCCAGGGGGAGGCCGCAGCGAAAGGACGACCCTTGGGCGCCAAGTTCCTGAGCGAGGAGTACATGCGAGAGGCGACCGAGCGTCTCGCCGCCAGCACCGACTTCTCCAACGCCATCACCAACGTCAGCCTCGGCCTCCAGTTCACGGTGAGCGGCGACGACGGCGACCTCTCCTACTACCTCTCCGTCGCCGACGGGGCCGCCACCATGGCCCGCGGCGAACTGAGCGGCGCCGACGCCACGGTCTCGTCCACCTACGAGACGGCGGTGGCGCTGTCCAAGGGTGACCTCAACACCCAGGTCGCCTTCATGACGGGCAAGATCAAGGTGGCAGGCAACATGGCGACCCTGATGATGAACCAGGGCGTCATCAACGCCTGGACGTCCGCCCTCTCCGGGATGGACGTCGACTACTGACCGTTCCCCTCGACGCGAAGAGAGCGCCCGGAAGGGCGCTCTCCGTGCGTCTGCAGATACCGCGGACTACTTGACGGCGTCCTTGAGGGCCTTGCCCGCCTTGAAGGCAGGGACGTTGGCGGCCGGGATCGGGACCTCGGCGCCCGTCTGGGGGTTGCGTCCCACCCGCGCCTTGCGGTGGCGCCGCTCGAAGGTGCCGAACCCGGTCAGCGTGACCTTGTCACCGGCGCCGAGCGCTCCGCTGATGGCATCGAGCGCCCCGTCGATCACTTGGGCGACCGCGGTCTTCGACTGGCCGGTCGCGGCGGCGACCTCGTCCACCAATTGACTCTTGTTCACGAACGTTCCTCCTTGATGTCCTACCTGCGGCAGGCCGCGATTGAGAGCGGCGGTAACCCTACCGACGGACTTCGCCACCACCAAGAACCCTTGTGGCCCAAGACCTCAGCCCATGGCGCGCCACCACCCGGCCGCGAAGCACGTCCCCGGGGGACGCCGCCTAGTACTCGACCAGTTCGAGGTCGGCCACCATCGCCTTGACCGCGTCGGCGGCGGTGCGCAGCGCCTGCAGCTCGTCGTCGGTGAGGCTCAGCTCGAGCACCTTCTGGATCCCGCCCTTCCCGACACGGGCGATGACGCCGACGTACACGTCGTTGATCCCGTACTCCCCGGTGAGCCATGCGCACACCGGCATCTCGGTGCGGGTGTCCTGCACCACGGCCTGGGCCATGGCGGCAGCAGCGGCGGATGGTGCGAAGTAGGCGCTCCCGGTCTTGAGCAGGCTGACGATCTCGGCGCCGGCGTTGCGGACCCGCTCCACCAGCTCCTTGATGGTGGCGGCGTCGAGGACCTTCACCAGCGGCAGGCTCCCCACCCGGCACAACGACGGCGCCGGCACCATCGTGTCGCCGTGGCTGCCGAGGGTGACGGCATGGATGTCGAGAACATCGGTGCCGGTCTCTTCGGAGATGAAGTGGGCGAAGCGGGCGCTGTCCAGCATCCCCGCCTGGCCGATCACCCTGGTGCGAGGGAACCCGGAGACCTCGGCCGCCAGCGTCGTCATCTGGTCCAGAGGGTTGGTGACCACGATGAGCACCGCATCGGGAGACCGCTCGGCGATCTCCTGGGTGACCTGCTTGACGATCTTGGCGTTGACCTCGAGCAGGTCCATCCGCGACATGCCCGGTTTGCGGGGCAGCCCGGCGGTGATGACCACGATCTCGCTCCCCGCAGTGTCGTCGTAGTCGTTGGTGCCGGTGACCTTGGTGCGGAACTGGACCACCGAGCGCGACTGGTTCATGTCCAGCGCGATGCCTTGCGGCAACCCTTCGACGATGTCGGTGAGGACGATCTCGTCGACGCAGCATGCCTCGGCGAGACGTTGGGCGGTCGCGGAGCCGTACTTGCCGGCCCCGACCACGGTGATCTTGCTCATCGTTGGGCGCTCCTCGCTCGGAATCCTCCGCGCGCTTGCTGGTTCGCAGCGGTCCAACGAAACCCTAGTGGTCGGCACAGTCGAAGAGGACGAGCCGTGCCGTGCCGCGACGCCGCGGCGGGTCACCGTCTGGGACAATGGCGCCATGCCGCGACGCCTCCTCCTGCTGCTGGTGGTGACCTCCGCGCTCGCCGCGGGATGCACCCTGGGCGCTCCCGGCGACGAAGCTCCGGTCGAGGTCACCACCCCCGGTCCCGTCGCGTGGCGCCGCACCGTGGCCACCACCGAGATCCTGGGCGTCGGCACCTCGCCCGATCAGGCCGAGCTCGACGTCCTGGCGGCGGCCCTCGGCGAGATCCCCCAGGCGGTGTGGGACAAGGCCGCGCTCGGCACCATCTACCGGATTCCGAACGATGCGGCAATGGAGGAGGGAACGGCCGCCTTCGCCGTCGGGCCCGACGTCTACCTGACCGACGCCACCTTCGCCCGGCCCGGCGGGAGCATGACGCTGGAGGCGGCGGTCGTGCACGAGATGGCCCACACCGCCCAATTCGCGGCGCTCGGCGACGACGACATCGCGGCGGCCGGCGGCGATGCCACCGTGTTGATTCGCAACTCGGCCCTGGTGCGGCAGTTCGCCGCCGCCGCCGGGTGGGTCGAGGGCGACGACGGGTGGCGCCTTCCCGATCCGAGCGGGACCGCCGGATCGGGGACGATCGCACCGGAGGAGGACATGGCCGAGGCGGTGGCGGCGGTGGCGCTGGGGCAGGCCGAGGACTTCTCCGCGGCGCGGATCGAGTGGGTGGAGGAATGGCTCGGGGTCGATGCCGCCACCCTGGCGCGCGGGCGCCCCTACCTCCCTGCCGGGGCCACCCTGCGCCCCGCCGACGAGCCGCTCTTCGACGCCGTGGCGATCCCGACCGAGCCCGGCGACCACGTCGAGCCCGCCTACTACGCGCTCGCCGACACCCGGCCGCTCGCCGACAACGCAGCCGAGGTGGCGGCGGCGCTGGCCGGCCGGGGCTTGGAGGGCACGCTCGGCGCCGGCGGCGAGCCGGTGCACTACACCGGCGCCTACGACACGGGGACGGGACGCCGCTACTGGGTGGAGCTGTGGGACCTGCGGGCCGAGCCCGCCGGGCACCTGCTCCTCACCTACGTCGCCCTGTGGTGACGGCTCACATCCGGTCGATCATCGATTGGGCGAAGGCACTGGTCGACACCTCGATGGCGCCGTCCATGAGACGGGCGAGGTCGTAGGTGACCGTCTTGGCGCCGATAGCGGCTTCCAGCCCGCCCTCGATGAGGTCGGCGACCTCATCCCAGCCGAGATACCGGAACATGATCGCCCCGGACAGGATGAGGGACCCGGGATTGACCTTGTCCTGGCCGGCGTACTTGGGGGCGGTGCCGTGGGTCGCCTCGAAGATGGCGTGGCCGGTGTCGTAGTTGATGTTGCCGCCGGGGGCGATCCCGATGCCCCCCACCTGGGCGGCGAGTGCATCGGAGATGTAATCGCCGTTGAGGTTCAGCGTGGCAATGACGTCGTACTCGTCGGCCCGGGTCAGGATCTGCTGCAAGAAGGCGTCGGCGATGGCGTCCTTGACGAGGAGCCGGTCGCCCGGTTCGCCGCCCGAGTCCTCCCACGACACCGCCACATCGGCGAACTCGTCGCGCACCACCTCGTAGCCCCAGGTGCGGAAGGCGCCCTCGGTGTACTTCATGATGTTGCCCTTGTGGACCAGCGTCACCGAGCGCCGCCCGTTGGCGAGGGCGTAGCGGAGCGCAGCCCGCACGAGGCGCTTGGTCCCCGTCCGCGACACGGGCTTGATCCCGATCCCGCTGTCGGGACGGATGCTCCAGTCGAGCCGCGTCTGGAAGTACTCGAGGAGCGCGGCAGCGGCCTCGGTCCCCTCCTCCAGCTCCTTGCCGGCGTACACGTCTTCGGTGTTCTCCCGGAAGATCACCATGTCGACCCGTTCGGGGTGCTTCACCGGTGAGGGCACGCCCGGGTGCCAGCGCACCGGGCGCAGGCACACGTAGAGGTCGAGGATCTGGCGGAGGGCGACGTTGAGGCTGCGGATGCCACCACCGACCGGGGTGGTGAGGGGACCCTTGATGCCGACGAGGTACGTCCGGAACGCATCAACGGTCTCGCCGGGGAGCCA
>JASFUV010000095.1:0-5679 GCA_050050155.1 Acidimicrobiia bacterium
TGGAGGACGACGGTCTCATCGTCGTCGACACCCCGGACGGCACGATCCGGATCGCCGACTGAACCGTCAGCGACCCTCCACCGCCGCGATGTTGCCGATCGAGCCGCGCCGCCGATGCTCGGCCAGCGCCTGGTACTCGGGGGAGCGGTACCAGCGGTCGAGGGATGCCCGGTCCGGGAAGCGGATGACGACAGTGCGGGAGAAGGGCCACTCCCCTTCCAGCACCGTCACTGCGTCGTCGACCGCGAGCACCTCGCCGTCGAAGCGGTCGAACACCTCGTCGTAGCCGGCGAGGTAGGCGGCGTACGCGGCCTCGTCGTGGATGTCGATCTGGGCGATGAAGTAACAGCTCATGGACACCATCCGTCGCTGCGCGCCATTTCAGCAGGAGCGCCTGCCGCAGGCGAGGTCAGGCGAGGAAGTTCTCGAGCAGCTTCATTCCCTCGGTGGTCATGACGCTCTCGGGATGGAACTGCACCCCGTAGATCGGGAAGTCCTTGTGCTGGATCCCCTGCACCACCCCGTCCTCGCTGCGCGCGGTGACCTCGAGGACGTCGGGGACCTCGAGAGCCGCCAGCGAGTGGTAGCGGGTCGCCACGAACGGGTTGGGAAGTCCGGCGAACAGACCCTGCCCTTGGTGGCTGATCTGCGACACCTTGCCGTGGCGCGGCTCGGGGGCGCGCCCGACGGTGCCCCCGGAGGCAACCACGATCGCCTGATGGCCGAGGCAGACGCCGAGGGTGGGGATCTCCGGTCCCAGCTCGCGGACGTACTCGATCGAATGGCCGGCGTCCTCCGGTTTCCCCGGTCCCGGGGAGATCACGAGACGGTCGGGTCGGAGGCGCCGCGCCTCGTCGACGTCGATGCGGTCGTTACGAACCACCACCGGCTCGGCCCCCAACTCGCCGAGGTACTGGACGAGGTTGAAGGTGAACGAGTCGTAGTTGTCGACGACGAGGACCTTCATCCGACCGTCCCTCCCGTGTCGAAGACGATGGCGCCCAGCCAGTCGTAGAAGAAGTGCAGCCCTACGAGCACGCCGGCGATGATCACGATAGACAGCAGGATCCGCAGCGGAGTCGGCCCGGGAAGCATGCGGTACAGCCGGCGAATCATGACATCTCCTGGATCGCCTCGAAGTTGGGCCCTGCCACCAGCTCCGCCACCACGACCAGGCGCTGGCGGGCCGAGAACTTGGGGTGGCAGGTGGTGAGCGTGAGCCATGCACCCGGTTTCGGCTCCGTCACCGACAGTTCGGTCGGGGCCACCACCAGGGTTTCCCTCACCGCGTAGACGTGGGTGCCGAGGGCGGTGTCCACCTCGATCAGGTCTCCGGGTTGGAGCTGATCGAGTTCGTGGAACGGCTGCCCGTAGGTGGTGCGGTGGCCGCTGATGACGGCGTTGCCCGGTTGCCCGAAGAGCGCGGTGTCGGGCATGTGCCCGGTGCCGGTCTTGAGATCGGCCCGCGTCACTCCTTCGACCACGTTCCACCCGTCGGCCAGGCGCTCGATGGAGGGGATCCGGATGAGGGCAAAGGCGGCGTGGAGTTCGGGAGGTGATTCGACCTTGAGGATCACCGGCGGCGCCGTCCCACCCCCGTCCCCGTCCGGGTCGCCGTTCGGGTCGCCGCTGTCGGCGGGTTGCACCGCCACTTCGGTGATGGCGGTCTCGGCCCATTGGGCGACACGTTCTTGGGCCAGCTCGTGCTGGTTGTGCTGGGCGAACCAGGAGGTGATCCAGAGCTGGTGGGCCACGAACCCGAGGGTGAGGGCGCCGAGCCAGACGAGGGTCCATCCGGCCGCCCGCCCGATCCGCACCGGCAGGCTGCGCCGCGGCGCAGTGGCGCCTTCTTCGTCCGTCGTGCCGGTCGTGTTTGTGCTCTCGGTCATCTCATCGCCTCGACGCCCCGGGTGCGGAGGTCAACAGTACCCCCCGGCGGGGGGAACCACGGTGGTCCGGGTCTCGCGTGATTTCGAGTCGAACCTCGTCCAGCCACTATCCTCACCCGTCATGCCCGTCTCCAAGAAGCGCAAGAAGGCAAACCGACGGCCCACACCGCCGACGAGGCAGGACCCCGCCAAGACGAAGGGCCCGTCCCCGACGTGGTATGTGGTGACCCTGTTCACCCTCATGGGTCTCGGGACCCTCATCATCCTCACGAACTACATCGGGTTCCTTCCGGGAAGCCCCGACAACACGTGGCTGCTGATCGGCCTCGCCGGGATCGCAGGCGGCTTCGCGATGACGCTCAACTACCGCTGAATCACACGCGTGTTGTTATCCCCGATCTTGTCCACAAGGTGTTGAGAACTACACCCGTGTAAGCATCCGCTGAGGTGGACCCTCCCCCTTGTCGAGAACGGGGCAGGCGAAACGGCTCCGTGGGGGCCGATGAGCCGAAGGGAGTGTGCCGCTCATCTGCGTCATCGCGACCCTCTTCGAATCACCGGCGCCTCTTCGGGATCCGACGACAGGACGGGTGCAGTCGCCGTCACTGCCCGGCGGCGAGCACCTTGCGCATCAGCGGGCGGGTGGGGCTGCGCCGGGCGATCTCGACGAAACCGGCCCTGGTGAACATGGAGGCGAGCCCGTGCCAGGCGGACCCGGTATCGATTCGATCCTGCGGGGAATCGATCGGGCACCCCTCCACCGCCGCCGCCCCTCGGTCCGCGGCAAACGCCACCGCCTCCTCCAGCAGCCGCTGCGCCACGCCGCGGCCGCGATGAGACCTTCCCACCACGAAGCAGTGCACGATCCAGGACGGGGTCGCGTCGGCCGGCTTGGCGACGGGAGAACGCAGCAGACGTCCGTAGTCCTCACGGGGTCCCACCGCCACCCACCCCACCGGCTCGTCGCCGTCGTAGGCGAGAAGTCCGGGGGGAGGCCCATCCGCCACGATCCGGGCCAGTGCCGCGTGATTGTCGGCGCCGTGGTGCTCGTCGAACTCCCGGCTCGACTGGCGGTTCCACATGCACCAGCAGCCGCTCGACGCGCCGTTGGGCCCGAAGAGGCGCTCGAGGTCACCCCACCGATCCGGGGTCAGAGGATGAACCGTCAAGGTCATGGACCCACCTCCTCCATCTCCTCGCGACAGTGGCGGGGCGCCTCCACCTCGTCCCCCTGGGCATGGGTGACCGTGAGCCGCATCCCGCAGACGCTGCAGCGGTAGTCGACCGACACCTCCTCGACGTCCTCCGGGTCTGGTTCGGGGGGTGGGGCGCTTCCCAGGTAGCGGATCACCCAGAACGACACCGCGAGGATCGCGGCCCCCATCGCGATCGCGATCAGCACCGTCACGATCGCGCCACCTCAGCCGAGCCGCTCGATGATGGTCGCATTCGCCATCCCTCCCCCCTCGCACATCACCTGGAGGCCGTAGCGGCCGCCGCGGCGCTCCAACTCGTTGAGGAGCGTCGCCATCAGCTTGGCCCCGGTGGCCCCGAGGGGATGCCCCAGCGCCATCGCGCCTCCGTTGACGTTGACCTTCTCCTCGTCGGCGCCGGTGTCGCGCAGCCAGGCCGCCAGGACGGTACCGAACGCCTCGTTGACTTCGAACACGTCGATGTCCTCGAGGGTGAGCCCGGCGCGAGCCAGCACCTTGGCGGTGGCGGGAATGGGCCCGGTCAGCATCGTGATCGGATCGACCCCGACCACGGTGAAGGCCAAGGGGCGGGCCCGGACGGCGCACCCCAGCTCCGCCGCCCTCTCCTCGCTCATGACGAGCATCGCGGCGGCGCCGTCGCTGATCTGCGACGAGTTCCCGGCGGTGACGATCCCGCCCTCCTTGAAGACGGGAGGCAGCGCAGCGAGGGCCTCGAGCGAGGTGTCGGGCCGGATCCCCTCGTCGGTGGTCATGGTCTCGACGACTCCGCCGGCAGTCTCCACCTCCACGGGAACGATCTCACCCGCGAACCGGCCTTCCCGGGTGGCGGCCGCCGCCCGCCGGTGCGAGCGCAGGGCGAGGGCGTCGACCTCCTGGCGGGTGATCCCCCATTCCTCGGCGATCAGCTCTGCCGAGATGCCCTGCGGCACGAGGCCTTGCGGATAGCGGCGGGTCACGGCGGGCCCGAAGGGGAGTCCGGGGCCCTGCTCCATGGTCGATCCCATCGGCACCCGGGTCATCGACTCGACCCCGCCCGCGATGACCACGTCGGACACCCCGGCCATGATCCCCTGGGCGGCGAAGTGGAACGCCTGCTGGCTGGAGCCGCACTGGCGGTCGATGGTCACGCCCGGGACCTCTTCGGGGAAGCCGGCCGCGAGGACCGCGTTGCGGGCCACGTTGACCCCCTGCTCCCCGGTCTGGGTGACGCATCCGACGATGACATCGTCGACGAGGGCCGGGTCGAGGTCGTTGCGGGTGACGAGGGCGTGGAGGACGTGCGCGGCGAGGTCGACCGGGTGCCAATCCCGGAGACGTCCGCCGCGTTTGCCGCCGGGGGTGCGGATGGCGTCGACGATCACCGCGGTGCGTATCGGGCTGCGCTGTTCACCCATCGGTGGAGACGATCGGATTCGAACCGACGACCCCCTGGTTGCAAACCAGGTGCTCTGCCAGACTGAGCTACGTCCCCGGAGAGAGGCGTCATTGTAGGAGGCGCCGGTGCGTGCCGGCCCGGGCGAGGGGGTCGGCGATCAGGTTCGACCCAGTTCCTTCTCGAACCAGTGGTCGGCGAACGGCTCGCGGTTGAAGGCCGCCACCTCCCGGTAGCCGGAGGAGCGGTAGAGGCCGATCGCCTCGACGAGGGAGGCGTTGGTCTCGAGCCGCACCACCTCGGCGTCGTGACCGGCGGCCTGATGCTCGAGTGCGGTGAGGATGCGGCGCCCCAGCCCGAGGCCGCGGGTGTCGGGCGCGACCCACATCCGCTTCAGCTCGGCGGGCGCGTCCCGGTGGAACTTGAGCGCCCCGCACCCCACCGGCGTCCCTCGCAGCCGGGCGATCAGGAGCAGCCCGGCGGGCTCGACGAGCTCCTCGGGGTCGGCCGAGATGCTGGCGGCGGGATCGAACCCGGTCTCGAAGCGGGCGTCGAGTTCCCGGAAGTACTCCCCCAGGCAGAAGCGGGCCGCCTCGCTCGTCGGGTCCTCGGCCCTGATGTCCACCAAACCGGCGGTGAGGAGCCGCTCGACGGTGGTGGCCGCCTCCACCAGCCGGGTGCGCTGGCCGGCGGAGAGCGGCTCCAGTAGAGAGCGGACCAGGTCGTCGCTGCGACGGTCGAGCAATTCCCGTTCGGCGATCCCGGCGCCGGTGAGCCGAGCGACCCGCGCCCGGCTGTCGTCCGGGTCGGGGGTCACCGTGACGAGGTGCTCGGTTTCGAGGCGGCGTAGCAGCCGGCTCAGGTAGCCGGAGTCGAGGTCGAGGCGCCGCCGCAGGGTGCGGACGTCGCTGCCGTCGAGGCCGATCTCCCACAGGACGCGTGACGCCCCGAGGGGACGGCCCCGAGCCAGGTATGCGTCGTTGAGGACCCCGATTCGTTCCGTCACGGTGCGGTTGAAGCGGCGTAGGGCCGTCACCTCGTCGTCGATCATTTCTCTGACTCTAGTCAGGGAAACTGCCCGACCGTCCAGCCGGATCAGGCGAGGACGACCACCTGGGTGCCGATGTCGGCCCAGTCGTACAGCTCGGCGGCGTGTCCCGGGCTCTGCCGGACGCACCCGAGTGAGCGGTACTCCCCCAATTCG
>JASFUV010000096.1:0-5613 GCA_050050155.1 Acidimicrobiia bacterium
TCGCCACCGTCGGCACCGTCACCGCCCTCTACGCCGCCATCGTCGCCATCGGCCAGCGCGACATCAAACGAATCCTCGCCTACTCCACCATCAGCCAGCTCGGCTACATGTTCCTCGGCGTCGGGGTCGCCGCCTATGTCGCCGGGGTCTTCCACCTCATGACCCACGCCTTCTTCAAGGCCCTGCTGTTCCTCGGCGCCGGGTCGGTGATCCACGCCATGGCGGAGGAGCATTCGGTGTGGAAGATGGGCGGCTTGCGCAAGGTGCTGCCGGTCACCTACGCCACCATGGCGGTCGCCTGGCTCGCCATCAGCGGCATCCCGCCCTTCGCCGGGTTCTGGTCGAAGGACGAGATCCTCGCCATGGCCTTCGCCAAGGGCGGCTGGTACGTGGCGCTGTGGGCGGTGGGTCTCCTCACCGCCGGCCTCACCGCGTTCTACATGAGCCGGCTCATCTTCCTCACGTTCTGGGGAGCGCCGCGCTGGGAGGCGGGCGTCGAGCCGCACGAATCGCCGTCGCTGATGACACGGCCGCTGCTCGTGCTCGGCGCCCTTGCCGCCGTCGGCGGGCTGGTCAACATGCCGTGGACTCCCGCCCTCGAGCACTTCCTCGAACCTGCCTTCGAAGGGGTCCAGCAGGCCCACCTGCCCTCCGGTCTCACCTCCTGGCTGCTGGGGGCGGCGTCGGTCACGGTTGCCGCCCTCGGGATCTATTACGGCTACCGCCGCTACGTCGCCGCAACCCTGCCGGACGAGACCGGGGAGGGATGGGACCTGGTGGAGCACGGGTTCCGGGTCGACGACCTGTACGGCGCCACCCTGGTGCTGCCCGGGAAACGGGCAGCCGAGGTGATGGCGTTCGACGCCGACGCCAAGATCGTCGACGGCGCCGTCAACGGCGTCGGGGTGACCGTCAAGGAGATCGCCGCCCGTCTCAAACCGATCCAATCGGGTCTGGTCCGCAGCTACGGTGCGGCGATCCTGCTCGGGGCGGTCGGGGTGCTGCTGGTGATGGTGCTGCGAGGGAGCCTGCTGTGAACGGCTTCCCCACCGTCGCTCTCCTCGTGGTGCTTCCTCTCGTCGGTGCCGCCGTCGTCGGCCTGATCCCGAAGCGCCGCCAGGAGCTGCTGTTCCCACTTGCGGTGGCGATGTCGATTCTCCCCCTCGCCGTCGCCGGCTACATCCTGTGGGAGTTCGAGGTGGGCGTCGCCGGCTACCAGTTCACCCAGCAGGTGCTGTGGTCCCAGCAGTGGGGCATCTCCTGGAACGTCGGCATCGATGGGATCTCGCTGCTGCTGATCGTCCTCACCGCCCTGCTGTTCCCGCTGGCGATCGCGTCGTCCCGGTCGGTGCAGAAGAACCTCAAGATGTACCTGGTCCTCATGCTGGTGCTCGAGACCGGGCTGCTCGGCGTGTTCGTCTCCCTCGACCTCATCGTGTTCTTCGTGTTCTTCGAGGCGACCCTGGTGCCGATGTACCTCCTGATCGGCATCTGGGGCAGCGGGCGCCGGGTCTACGCCGCGGTCAAGTTCGTCCTCTACACGGCCCTCGGCTCCGCCCTGCTCCTGACCGGCATCGTGTGGCTCGGGGTGCACGGCGGCACCTTCGATCTGCGACAACTCCTCGAGATCCCGCTCACCTCGACCCAGCAGCTCTGGCTCTTCCTCGGGTTCGGGATCGCTTTCGCCATCAAGGTGCCGCTGTTCCCGTTCCACACCTGGCTCCCCGATGCCCACACCGAGGCGCCCACCGCCGGTTCGGTGCTGCTCGCCGGCGTGCTCCTCAAGCTCGGCACCTACGGGTTCATCCGCTTCAACCTGACCCTGTTCCCCGACGCCGCGGTGCGGCTCGCTCCCTGGCTGGTTGCCCTCGCGGTGATCGGCATCGTGTACGGCGCCGCGGTCGCCATCGTCCAGCCCGACCTGAAGCGCCTCGTCGCCTACTCGTCGGTGAGCCACCTCGGCTTCATCGTCCTCGGCATCTTCGCCATGACGAGCCAGAGCCTCCAGGGCGGAGTGATCCAGATGGTGAATCACGGCCTCGCCACCGGCGCCCTCTTCCTCCTCGTCGGCATGATCTACGACCGGCGCCACACCCGCCGGATCGACGACTACGGGGGGATCGCCTCGGTGATGCCGGTCTTCGCCGGCGTGTTCCTGTTCACTGCCTTCGCCTCCATCGGCCTCCCCGGCCTCAACGGCTTCATCGGCGAGTTCAACATCCTCGTCGGCAGCTACCTCCGCTTCCCGGCCGCAGCCGTCATCGCCGCCACCGGCGTGATCCTGGCCGCCGTCTACCTGCTGTGGGCCTACGAGCGGGTCTTCACCGGACCTCTCACCAAACCGGAGAACGAGAAGCTGATCGACCTCGACATCCGGGAGAAGGCGATCCTGCTGCCGCTGGTTGCGCTGATCGTATTCCTCGGCGTGTATCCCAAGCCGGCCCTCGACCGCATCGAACCGTCGGTCGGGGCGGTGTTGGAACGGATCGAGGCCTCCACCGGCTACGACGTGCCCCAGTTCGGCCTCCCCGGTGACCTGATGCATCAGGTGCCGGACCCGGCCGGGGGAGAGGAGTAGCCGTGGAGAACATCGCATTCCTCCCCATCGGTCCCGAGGTGGTGCTGCTGGCAGGCGCGGTCCTGGTGCTCATGGCGGGAGTGGCCCTCAAGCTCGGCTCCCGCGACTGGGCCATCGTCGCCGGCGTCTCGCTCGTGGCGTCGTTCCTGCTGTCGTGGATGCAGTGGTTGCGGGTCGACGACCTCGGCCGCCAGCTCTCCTTCTCGGCGCGGGGAGTCAGCGCGCCGAACACCCCGATGGTGGTGATGGACGCCTTCTCCGCCTTCGGGGGCATGGTGCTGTTCGCGGTGGCGATTCTCGCCGTGACGGCGGCGTGGCGCCTCGTCGTGGCGTTGGGGGAGCGCGGGCCCGAATTCGTCGCCCTGCTGCTCCTGGCGACCGCAGGGCTCCACATCATGATGATCTCCGCCAACCTCATCCTGCTGTTCATCGGGCTGGAGACAGCGTCGATCGCCCTCTACGTCGTCGCCGGGTTCACCCGCGCCGAGCCCCACTCCGACGAATCGGCGATGAAGTACTTCCTGCTCGGCTCGTTCGCCTCGGCGATCTTCCTGTACGGCATCGCCCTCGTCTTCGCCGCCACCGGCTCGCTCTCGATCTACGGGGGCGGCGGCATCCTGGCGTTCTTCCGGGACGAGCCGGTGCCGCTCCTCGACGTCGGCGTCCTCCTCGCCGGGATCTCGCTCATGATCGCCGGCCTCGGGTTCAAGATCTCGGCGGCCCCGTTCCACCAGTGGGCACCCGACGTCTACCAAGGGGCCGCCTCCGGCGCGGTGCCGCTGATGACGGCCGGCGTGAAGGTCGCCGGGATCGCCACCGTCGCCCGAGTGCTGGTCGGGACGTTCGAATCCCGCATCGACGACTGGGCCCCGGTGATCGCCGTGATCGCCGCCCTGTCGGTGGTGGTGGGGACGCTGGGAGCGATCGCGCAGCGTGACGTCAAACGCATGCTGGCCTACTCGGGCGTCGCCCACGCCGGGTTCATGCTGACCGGCCTCGTGGGCGGCATCTCCGGGATCCCCGCGGTCTGGTTCTACCTCGCAACGTACGCCATCCAGCTCGTCGGAGCGTTCATCGTGGTCACCATCGTCAGCGGCAGCAGCCGGGGCCGGTCGTCGTTCGACGACTACCAGGGCCTCGCCCGTCGCTCCCCGTGGGTGGCGGCGGCGATGGCGACGTTCATGCTCGGCATGGGCGGCATTCCCGTCTTCACCGGTTTCGTCGGCAAGATCGGCGTCTTCGGGGCCGCCATCGGCGCCGGGTACCTGTGGCTCGTCATCGTCGGGCTGGTGGCGTCGGTCGCCGGGCTCTTCTTCTACCTGCGGATCATCGTGCTCATGTACTTCGAAGACGGCGAGGCGCCGGCGCCCGCCACCACCCGCGGCGCCGGGAGCGCCCTCGCGGTGGCGGCTGCCGTCACGCTGGTGGTCGGGGTGGTGCCGTGGCCCCTGCTCAACCTCGTCCAGCACGCCCTGTTCTGACCGGTCCGCAACAACGGGCGCGCTCCTAGGGTGAGAGTCCGATGACACCGCACGCCTCCGGTCCCCGCCGCATCCTCGGCGCCCTCGCCCTCCTCGGCCTCACCGTCGCCGCGCTGGCGATGCCGTTGCGTGCGGTGGTCGCCGACGTGGTCACCACCGGCGCCTACATCGTCACCGTCGACGACGTCGTGAACGAGGACGTCTACGTTGCGGCCGCCAGCGGCTCCGTGGAAGGCGTCATCGAGGGGGATCTCTCCATGGTCACCGGCGGTGACCTGGTCATCAGCGGGCGGGTCACCGGCAGCGTGCTCGTGATCGCCACCGGCGGCATCACCGTCTCGGGCACGGTGGAGGGATCGCTGCGGGGGGCGGCCCGCGAGGTCGCCATCGAGGGGACCGTGGAGGGGGACATCGCCGTCGCCGCGGTGTCGACCCGGATCTCGGGCACGGTCGGGCGCGACGCCCTCTCCTTCGCGGGTTCCTTCGGCCTCGACGGCGACGTGGGGCGCGACATCAAAGGCCGGTTCGTCGGCGGCACGATCGATGGGACGGTGGGCCACGACGTGGACATCGCCGTCGGCGACCTCGAGGTGGGGCGAAGCGCCACGGTCGAGGGCGACATCCGTTACCGGTCCGGCAACGACGCCACCGTGGCGCCGACCGCGCAGATCGGCGGGCAGTTCTCCCGCCTCCCCACCCGCGGCTCCTTCTTCGTCGAGCTGATCCTCACCGTTGCGACCATCCTCAGCTTCTTCGCCTTCCTCCTTGGTGGCATCGTGCTGCTGTGGCTGTTCCGCTCCACCGCGCCACGCGCCGTCGGCGCGGTGCTGCAGCGCCCGTGGCGATCGGCGCTGGTGGGGACGGCCGCGGTGGTCCTGATCCCGGTCGCCGTCGCCCTCTTCGCCATCAGCCTCGTGGGAATCCCGCTGGCGGTGGCGCTCGTGCTGCTGATCGTGCTCGGGCTCCTCT
Source organism: Acidimicrobiia bacterium (assembly GCA_050050155.1). Taxonomy (GTDB): domain Bacteria; phylum Actinomycetota; class Acidimicrobiia; order Spongiisociales; family UBA5794; genus CAYQEC01. The sequence goes on from JASFUV010000096.1 coordinate 5,029, forward strand.
TCGGGCCGGTCCCCGCGGTCACGGCACTGGGGCTCCGGGTGCTGCGGGGCCGCGGCGGTATCTACGGCGGCTTCCTGGTGGGAGGGGTTGCATGGCGGATCGGCATCTGGCTGATCCCCCTCGTCGGGCTGGCGCTCTACCTCGGCGGCCTCGTCCTCGGGGTGGGCGGCTGGCTCCTCGGCGCCTGGGAGCAGCGGATGGCTCGGGCGGCACGCCGCGGTGAACGCGGCGGCGGTCCGAAGGCCCGGGAGGTGCCGGAGGGATGGGAGCCTCCGCTGGCGCCGGCGACCGCGGCGAGAGAGCCGGAGGTGGACGGCGACGACAACCCGCCTGCGGCGGGTGCGCCCTGACCCCGGGCGTCAGCTCCCGGTCTCGCGTTCGGCGAAGACGATCCTGGCGTCGGCGAACGCCCCGGCGCTGGTACTGAAGTCACCGGCCGGTCCCGTGTCGGGGAGGGGAGCGTCCCCCCGATCGGTCCGGGCCGCCTCCAGCCGTGCGATGCGGCGGTTGCGCCGTTCCAGCTGGGCTTCGAGCCGGGCGACCTTGCCGGTGGCATCCTCCAGCTCGGACTGCAGCTGGGCCATC
>JASFUV010000097.1:0-5543 GCA_050050155.1 Acidimicrobiia bacterium
AGAGCGGTCGCCTTGACGCAGTAGTCGGTGGCGAGCCCGGCGACGACCACCGTGGTGACGTCCTGATCCCGCAACACCCCGGCCAGTTCGGTCGGCATCGTCTCACCGGTCTCCGGATCGGCCATCGAGAACCCCGAGTAGCCGTCCTCGCCGTTCGAGCCCTTCCGCACCACCGGGCCCTCGACGACGAGGCCGGGATGGAACTCGGCGCCCCAGGTGCCGGCGACGCAATGCACCGGCCAGATGCCGCCATCCTTGGCGAAATGAGGCGTCGATTCCGGGTGCCAGTCGGCGGTGTAGACGACGAGGCCGCCTGCCGCCTGCGCCCTGGCGATCTCTGCGTTGATGACCGGTACCACCTCGGCCCCGTCGATCACCGCGAGGTTGCCTCCCGGATCGGCGAAGTCGTTCTGGACGTCGACGACGACGAGTGCGGTGTGCGGGTCGTACTGCACTTGTTCCATGGCGCGATCATACTTCCGGCCGGAGTCCCGACCCGGTGACACCTACACTCGCTGCCGCCCCGAGCCGATCGAGAGTGCATGGATTCCGCCCCGATCCGACCCGCGCCGCTCCGCCGCGGCACACCCTCCCCGCGATGACCACCCTCGACGGCGCCCTCGCCGCCCTCGAGGAGGAGGTACAGCGCGCCCTGCGCACCGGCGACGAGTCCCACCTCGCCGTCCTCGGCTACGGCGAGGTCGGCTCGGTGCTCCGGCTCGACGCGCCCGGCGGCCCCTACGCCGCCAAGCGCCTTCCCCCCTTCCGCCGCCAGTCCGGCCTCGACCGCTACCGGCACGTCTTCGCGACCTACAAGGCGCACCTCGACGCCGCCGGGGTGCGGCTCGCTCCCACCGAGGTGCGGGCCCTGCCGACCCGGCGGGGCGGGCGCACCGCCTACGCCATCCAGCCGATCTACCCCCCGGAACGGCTCGCCCCCGCCTACCTGCGCACCTGCGACATCCCGACCGGGAGGGTCCTCACCGACCGCCTCGTCGATGCGGTGATGCGGGTGGCGAGCCCCCAGGTCGGGTTCGACGCCCAGCTCGCCAACTGGGTGGTCGACGACGACGGCGAGCTGCGCTACCTCGACCTCACCACCCCCCTGCTCCGTGACGAGCGGGGCCGAGAACAGCTCGACGTCGGCGTCTTCGTCCGCTCCCTGCCGTGGGGCGTGCGCAGCGTGGCGCGCCTGGTGGTGCCCCGGCTCGTCCTCCATCACTTCTACCGGCCGCGGGGGATCCTGCTCGACGTCACCGCCAACCTCCACAAGGAACGGCTCGCGCAGTGGATCCCGATCTTCGTGGCGGCCGCCCATCGCCGGCTGGAGCATCCATTCACCTCACGCCACGTCGACCTCTACTACCGGGCGATCTCGCTCATGTGGGAGCTGGTGCAGCGGGCGCGGCGCCTCGACCGCGTCTGGCAGCTCAGGGTTCGACGCCGCCCCTACCGGTTCCTCCTCCCGCACCCGATCCAGCGCTGAGCGCGTCGTTCTCCGGTTCCGCCGCGGCCTGTGCGGCCGCCGCGATCGCCTCGGCCTCGATCCCCTTCCCGAAGGCGAGCAGGTCGGCGGCGGCGCGATCCAGCGCGGCGGCGCGATCCACGACGTCGCTCCGCAGCCGGTCCCCGTCCGGGCTCGCCCACACCTGCTCCACTCGGGCCGTCAGGAGGCGGAGTTCGGCGGCGCAGGCGGCGACGGCCACCGCCTGCGATGCGATGAGGCGACCGAGATCCTGCCGGCTCGCCATCGATGTTCCCTCCACATGATCGACCACGATATAGTGATAGTTCACGATATTGTACATGAATGGATGAGTCGGGGTGGAGTGGGATACGGCCGGCATGCGGGAGGTCGCGACAGGGCTTCACGGCCTCGCCGGCGACATGCGGAACCGCCATGACGCCGTCGCCAGAGCGATGCGGGGGTTGGGACGGTGGCACCCCGCCCACCGCGAGCTCGACACCACCGCGACGTGGGCGGCCGGGGAGGCGGCCGCCTTGACCCAGCGGGCGACGGCGCTCGAAGAGGCCGATGGTCGGATGCACCTCGACGTCGACCTGGGGATCCTCACCGTCGATCTGTGGCTCGACCTCGACGCGGTGGCCGGGGACGCCACCGGCGAGGCCGCACCGCCCGCCATCCTCGAGCGATTCCGCCGCGATCCCGACGCGCTGGCGGAGGCCGCCCGTTTCCTCGACGCCCACCCGTCGGCGGCGCTCGCCCGCGCCCTCTTCGCCATCCTCGGCCCCGCCGGGGTCGCCGCCCTCCCCTCCGTCGTCGCCTCCGCCTTCCCCGACGACCCGGAGGCCGCCCGCGCCGTCCTCGCCTCGCTCTCCGCCGCCCTCGGACGGGCCACCCGGTACGGCGACGTCGGGTTCGGCCCGGCGGACCTGATCGACGTGTGGCGCCGCGACCAGCTCCCGACCCACCCGGCCGAGCTGCTGCGATACGGGCGCTTCTCCGACGGGTTCGTCGTGGCGATGGCCGTCGCGGTCCTCACCCCCTACGCATCGCTCTCCCTGCCGCTACCACTGCCCGTCTCTCCTGGCTTCGGTCCTCCCGGATCGCCCGGCAATGTCGATCCCCGGGTTCTCGTGCTCGACGCCGCGGCTCGCGACGCCACCTGCGCGGTCGCCCTCGTGAACCACCTGGCTGATCGTGGCACCCTCGCCGCGCTGCTGGCGCCGGCGACCGGATACGAGGACCGAGGGGCCGCGGCGGGCCGGGTCCTCGCCCGCCTCGGCGCCGCGGCCGATCCGGCAGGCCCCAGGGCCGGCACCGCCCTCGAGTCCGCCGCCGACCGCGCAATCACCGCGGTGGTGGACACCCTCGGCGGCGAGACCCTGCCACTCGACGACGGGGTGGCGATCGGCGCCGTCGCCATGATCCGCACCAACCTGCAGACCCTGGTCCCGAGCGGCTACGCCTGGGACGGCGCCGCCTACCGCCGGCGCCTCGTCGGCACCGCCCCCCGGTCGCTGCACGACCTCCCTGCCAACCCTCGCCTCGACCTCGACGAGGCCGCCCTGCGTAGCTTCCTGGCGCACGTGCTCGCCTCCGACGCCGCGAGCGACGCCCTCCTCGACGTCCTCGCGACCTGGGTCACGGCCGAGGTCGCCACCCGGTCCGCCGCCGAGCAGGAGGCCGTTCTCGACGACGTCGCCGCAGCGGCGGGGCGCATCGCCGAGATCCGGGCCCGTGTCCTCGTCGAGCAGGGCGCCGCCACCGACGCCGCCCACCACCTCACGGCGACCCTCCTCGGAATCGCCATCGCCGGCGCCACATCCGCCATGCCCGCCTCGGCGCCGCTGTGGGCGACGCTCCTCACCCAGACGGCCGGCGCCCCGGTGGAGTGGGCCGTCCACCAGGCGCTCGACGACGACAACGAGAAACGCGCCATCGCCGCCGCCGGGCGGGACGACGACTACCAGCGCGACCTGTGGCTCGTGCTGTCGGTGACCGGCATCTGGAACACCGAACCGGAGTGGTTCGGCGCCACTCCACCCCCGACCGAAGAGACCGGCCGCCTCCTCCTCCCCGACCCGGGCGCCGATCCCACCGACCCGGCCGAGGCGCAGACGCGGCGCCGCTGGACCGAGTGGATCGACCGGCTCCCGACCGAACGGCTCCGTCACCTGGAACGCCTCGCCGGGCTCGCCCTCGGGCAGCTCAGCCAAGCCGACGAGCTGGAAGGCGGCGATCAGGCCGGGAAGTAGGACGCAAGGTCGTCGAGCCGCACCAGCGACACCGCCGCGGCCGGGAAGTCGAACACGTCGAGCATCACCGCCCCGTCGCCCACCACGGCATGCGCCACCCAGCGCCGCCCCCACCGTGCCCGCTGGAAGGTCACCTCGGCGCCGTCCACCCGGATCGGGCACGGCTCCCAGCGCGTCGCACCGTCGGGGGCCGCCACCGGACCCCCGTCGCGGGCGAGGCTCACCAACCGGAGGGCCGGATCACCGAAGGGGCGGGCGTCGAACGTGACCTCGACGTAGGGCCCGGCAACCGGGTCGCCATGAATCAGCGTCACCGAGGTGACCCGATTCCGTTCGGTCCCCCATCCCCGCACCCGGCGCCGCCCTCCCATCTCGGCCGAGAGCCCGTAGGCGGTGACGCGCCCCGCCGCCACCAGCCGCGCCAGCCGCTCGTGCCGCGCCCGGAGCTCGTCGCCGCCGAACATCTCGGCCCTCGCCGCCTTCCATCCCCACAGTCGGAACCACGGCACCGCCGTCGCCAGGACGATCCCCCACACCACCAAGGGCACCCCGAGGGCGAAGACCCACCAAGGCCAGCCGAACCACCATTCGGCGAGGAGCCCCAGCGCCAGGCCCAGGAGCACCGCGGCGAGATGGATCCAGCGCGCCGGCTCGGCGCGCCGCGCCCGGCGCAGGAACCCGGCGATTCGCCGGGGACCCTGCCACCACCGGCGCCGCCGGAGCGTGTCCACCGACCGACCGGCCCACTCGTGCCCGTGTTCGCAGACGAAGACGCGACGCCACCCGGCATTCTCGCCTCGGCGCCGCCGTCGACCAGGCGCCCCGCAGCACGGGCAGCGCCGCGTCCCGCGCACCTCGGCAACGAAATCGGACTCGTCCATCTCCGCATCATGCCAGGGTGGGGAGCGGCACCGGTCCCATCAAGCGCGGTGGCCTCGATGCCGACATATTCCAGATGATGCATCGACGGTGGATCGAGCTCGGCGCCCTCCTGCTCCTCGCCGGCTGCGGCAGCGGATCGGCGCCGACCGAGCCGACGACCACCGAGGCCACGACTGCCGCCGTGACCGTTGAGGAGACGACGACCACCGCGACGCCCCCAACCACGCCGGCGACGACCACCACCACCGCACCGTGCGACGGCGGAGTGACGTTCTCCCACGCCCCGGTGGACCTCGACGCGGTCGAATACCTCACCCCGTTCGGTCTGATGACCGACTCGCACGTCACCCCGGTCGATCACCAGTACTTCCAGAACTTCGCCGAGCCCGACCGGGAGATCGCCGTCTACGCCCCCGGCGCCGGCACGGTCACCTCCATCCAGCACTTCGGCGCCCCCGTCACCGAGGACCCACAAGGCATCGTCGACGACTTCCGGATCGTGATCGAGCACACCTGCACGGTGTCGTCGATCTTCATCCACATCGGCGAGCTCATCCCCCGACTCGCCGCCTTCGACCCCGGCGTCGGCAACTCCGCCTCCGTCGACGTCCCGGTCGAAGCCGGAGAGCGGATCGGGACCTTCACCGGCAACGTCGACTACAACCTCGTCGACCTCGCCTTCACCACCGACGGGCTGATCGACCCCGCCTCCTACGCCCAGGAGCCGTGGAAGATCCACGTCCCCGACACCTTCGCGTTCTTCGAGGAGCCGATCGCGCAGCAGATGGCCGACCTCAGTCTCAGGACCGCCGCGCCCCGCGGCGGCCGGTTCGCCTACGACATCGACGGCCACCTCGTCGGCAACTGGTTCCAGGAAGGCACCAACGGGTACGAAGGCGCCGATCCCGACCGCTACTGGGGTGGCCACCTCTCGTTCGCCT
>JASFUV010000098.1:0-5497 GCA_050050155.1 Acidimicrobiia bacterium
GATGGACACGATGCGGATGTTCCCCATGTGCGCGCGGTGCGGGAGGGCCCTCGCCTGGCCCGACGGCACGTGCCGGCGATGCCGGCGCGCACTCGCGCCACCCCGGCAGGCCCGCCGCCGGGTCACGACGCCGCGGCGCGGCTGAGCGGGCGGCGCCGTGCTCACCTTCTCTCTGCTCGGGGTCCCGGTACGAGTCCACTACTCGTTCGCCCTGATCGCCCTCCTCGCCTACGGACAGTTCCAAGGGCTCGAGATCGTCGGCTGGACCATTGCCGCCTTCGTCGCCGTCGTGGCGCACGAGGCGGGTCACGCCTTCACCGCTCGCGCCTTCGGCGCCCCCTCGGTCACGATCACGCTCTTTGCCCTCGGCGGCGTCACCATGTACCCGGTGACCGCCGAGATGACGCCGGGGAAGCGCTTCCTCATCTCGGCGGCCGGTTCCACGGTGGGGGTGGTGCTCGGCGGCGGCTTGTGGCTCGCCCGCTCCGCCGGTTGGTTCGACGGCACCTCCGACCTCGTGTGGGTGACCATCGGGAGCTTCATCTACGTCGCCCTGGTATGGGGAATCCTCAATTGGCTGCCGATCCTGCCGCTCGACGGCGGGCAGATGGTGACGAGCCTGCTCGAGATCGTGACCCCGCAGCGGGCGCTCACCATCGCCAAGGGCGTGTCGGCGGTGGCCGGGGCCGCGGCCGCGGTGGCCGCGGTGGTGGTGCTCGATTCCGTGTTCCTCGCCGGTTTCGTCGTCTTCATCACGATCACCGGCCTCCAGGCCGGGACCCCGCGGCGGGCGTCGCGCTCGACCCGTCCCGCCACCGATGCCACGGCGCCGCCCACCGGGGAACCGCCCGAGTTCCCGATCTGAGTCCCGGCCCGTCGCGGCGGGCGAAGTCCACGGAGGAACGCCGGCGCCTCGCTACGCTGGGAACGACAGACATCATCGGAGCGACGATGAAGAAACTACTGATGCTGGTGCTGATCGTGGGGGTGCTGGTCGCCATCGGGATCAAGACCGGCGCCATCAAGGTCCAGGCCGAGAACTGATCCGCCACCGCCCGTGAGCGGGGCTCCGGGGCACGACGCCGGAGCACTCCACGGGACCCTGGGGGAGGGGCGAAAGGGCCGGAAGGCCCCATTTCGCCGGCTTGCGTGTGTCCCAGGGGGGTCCCTATACTCACCGTTCGGTTTTCCCAACGGGTCCGCGCTTACCCGGAGGCGCCATCACGGCGCTGTTGTGAGCGGAGCGATCCAAGAGGGTCGGCGGCGGCCACCGAAGGTGGCTGCGCCGATTTTCGTCTGTAAGTACCCGTCCCTCCAGGGGGTCGGGGTGCGCCGAAGAGAGAAGAGAAGGCACTGTGCCGACTGTGCAGCAACTGATCCGCCAGGGTCGGAAGCCGAAGCCGAAGAAGACGAAGACCTTGGGTCTCGCCGGCTCGCCGCAACGCCGCGGCGTGTGCACGCGCGTCTATACGGTCACGCCCAAGAAGCCGAATTCGGCGCTGCGCAAGGTGGCACGCGTCCGCCTGACCTCCCAGATGGAGGTCACCGCCTACATCCCCGGTGAGGGGCACAACCTCCAGGAGCACTCGATCGTCCTCGTGCGCGGCGGCCGGGTGAAGGACCTGCCTGGCGTCAGGTACAAGGTCATCCGGGGCGCCCTCGACGCCGCAGGCGTCGACGGCCGCAGGCAGTCACGATCCCGCTACGGCGCCAAGAAGGAGTCCTGACCGATGCGTCGTGCACCCGCTGAAGTTCGCAAGGTCGAGCCCGATCCGGTGTACCGGAGCGTGCTCGTGAGCCAGATCATCAACAAGGTCCTGTGGCGCGGCAAGAAGGGCGCCGCCCGCCGCATCGTCTACGGGGCCCTCGACATCGTCGAGCGTCGCACCGGGGGCGACCCCCTCCCGACCCTCAAGAAGGCCATCGACAACGTGCGTCCTTCGATCGAGGTGCGGTCGCGCCGGGTCGGCGGCTCCTCCTACCAGGTTCCCGTCGAGGTCCGGCCCCGCCGAGCCCAGACCCTGGCGGTCCGCTGGCTGGTCGAGTTCGCCCGCCGCCGCAAGGAGAACACCATGGCCGAGCGCCTCGCCAACGAGGTCCTCGACGCCGCCAACCGCACCGGCGCCGCCGTCAAGCGGCGCGAAGACATCCACAAGATGGCCGAATCCAACCGGGCCTTCGCCCACTACCGCTGGTAACGACGAGCAGAACGAACCCTCCCATGGCACGCACCATCCCCATCGAGAAGATCCGCAACATCGGGATCATGGCCCACATCGACGCGGGCAAGACGACCACGACCGAGCGGATCCTCTACTACACCGGCCGCACCTACAAGATGGGTGAGGTCCATGAGGGCGCGGCCGTGATGGACTGGATGGAGCAGGAGCAGGAGCGCGGCATCACCATCACCTCCGCCGCCACCACCTGTAGCTGGCTCGACCACACCGTCAACATCATCGACACCCCGGGCCACGTCGACTTCACCGTCGAGGTGGAGCGATCCCTGCGCGTCCTCGACGGCGCCGTCGCCGTCTTCGACGCCGTCTCCGGCGTGGAGCCGCAATCCGAGACGGTATGGCGCCAGGCGGACAAGTACGGGGTGCCCCGCATCTGCTTCATCAACAAGATGGACCGGGTCGGGGCCGATTTCTTCGCGGCGATGCAGTCGATCGTGGAACGCCTCGGCGGCAACCCGGTGGCGCTCCAGATCCCCATGGGGGCAGAGTCCGACTTCGGCGGCGTCATCGACCTCGTGGAGATGCGGGCCATCGTCTGGCACGATGAGGAGGGCAAGGAACGCGAGGTCGTCGAGATCCCCGAGGCGCATCTCGCAAGGGCCACCGAGTGGCACCACAAGATGCTCGACGTGGTGGCCTCCGAGGACGAGGACCTCCTCGAGAAGTACCTCGCCGACCACGACCTGGAGCCCGAGGAGATCCGCAAGGTGATCCGGCGCGGCACCATCAACCGCGATTTCGTCCCGGTGCTGTGCGGCTCCGCCTTCAAGAACAAGGGGGTGCAGCCGCTGCTCGACGCCGTCGTCTGGTACCTCCCGTCGCCCGCCGACCTGCCCCCGATGCAGGGCTTCAACCCCGGCAAGGAGACCGAGCTGGTCGAGCGCCGCCCGGCCGACGACGAGCCGTTCAGCGCCCTCGCCTTCAAGATCATGAGCGACGAGTACGTGGGCAAGCTCACCTACATCCGGGTCTACTCCGGCACCGTCGGCAAGGGCGACGCCGTCGTCAACACCACAAACGGCAAGAAGGAGCGGTTCGGCCGCCTGCTGCGGATGCACGCCGACAAGCAGGAGGACGTCGACGAGATCCGCACCGGCGACATCGTCGCCGCGGTCGGGCTCAAGCACACCAAGACGGGCGACACCCTGGCCGCAGCCATGGGCCCGGTGCAGCTCGAATCGATGACGTTCCCCGCCCCGGTGATCGCGGTGGCCATCGAACCCAAGACCAAGAGCGACCAGGACAAGCTCGGCAACGCCCTCAGCCGCCTCTCCGAGGAGGACCCCACCTTCCAGGTGCGCTCCGACGAGGACACCGGCCAGACGATCATCTCCGGAATGGGCGAGCTGCACCTCGAGGTGATCATCAGCCGCCTCACCCGCGAGTTCAAGGTCGAGGCCAACGTCGGGCGTCCCCAGGTGGCGTACCGGGAGACGATCAAGCGTGCCGTGAGCGGCGTCGACGTTCGCCTCAAGCGCCAGACCGGCGGCGCCGGCATGTTCGCCCACGTCGTGGTCGATCTCGAGCCGCTCGCACCCGGCTCCGGGTTCCAGTTCGTCGACTCGGTGAAGGGTGGGCGGGTGCCCCGAGAGTTCATCCCCGCGGTCGAGAAGGGAATGCGCGACGCCCTCGACGGCGGCGTGCTGGCCGGCTACCCGCTCGTCGACCTGAGGGCCGCCCTCGTCGACGGGTCGAGCCACGCGGTCGATTCCTCGGAGATGGCGTTCCGGATCGCGGGCTCGATGGCGTTGCAGGACGCCGCCAAGCAGGCGGGCGTCAAGCTGCTGGAGCCGGTGATGGAGCTCGAGGTGGTGACCCCCGAGGAGTACATGGGGGACGTCATCGGCGATCTCTCGTCGCGGCGGTCCAAGGTCGAGGCGATGGAGCAGCGGGGGATGGCCCGGGTGGTTCGGGCCCTCACGCCGCTCGCCGAGATGTTCGGGTACGCCACCGACCTGCGGTCACGGACCCAGGGCCGGGCGACGTACACCATGCAGTTCCATTCGTATCAGGAAGTTCCCACCGCGGCCGCGCAGGAGATCGTGGCCAAGGTGCGAGGCGAGTAAGGAGATCGTTGGTATGGCCAAGGCGAAGTTTGAGCGGACGAAGCCGCATGTGAATGTGGGGACGATGGGTCATATCGATCATGGGAAGACGACGTTGACGGCTGCGATTACGCGGGTGTTGGCGGAGTCTGATCCGAATGTGGTGTTTACGGCGTTTGATGATATTGATAAGGCGCCGGAGGAGCGTGAGCGGGGGATCACGATTGCGATTGCGCATGTGGAGTATGAGACGGCGAATCGGCATTACGCGCATGTGGATATGCCGGGGCATGCGGATTATGTGAAGAACATGATTACGGGTGCGGCGCAGGTTGATGGTGCGATCTTGGTGGTGGGTGCTGATGATGGGCCGATGCCGCAGACGCGCGAGCATGTGGTGTTGGCGCGTCAGGTGAATGTGCCGTACATCGTGGTGTATTTGAACAAGGTTGATTTGGTGGATGATGAGGAGCTTCTGGATTTGGTGGAGCTCGAGGTGCGGGATTTGTTGACGGAGTATGAGTTTCCTGGTGATGAGGTGCCGGTGATTCGTGGTTCGGCGCTCAAGGCGCTCGAGGGTGGGGATGCGGAGGCGGAGGCGTCGGTTGTGGCGTTGATGGAGGCGGTGGATTCGTATATTCCGGATCCGGTGCGGGATACGGAGAAGCCGTTCCAGATGCCGATTGAGGATGTGTTCTCGATTACGGGTCGTGGGACGGTGGTGACGGGTCGTGTTGAGCAGGGGAAGTTGACGACGGGTACTGAGGTGGAGATTGTTGGGTTGCGTCCGGTGCAGAAGACGACGGTGACCGGGGTTGAGATGTTCCGGAAGTTGTTGGATGAGGCGCGGGCTGGGGACAATGTGGGGTTGTTGTTGCGGGGGATCGGGAAGGATGAGGTGGAGCGGGGTCAGGTGGTGGCGTTGCCTGGTTCGATTACGCCTCATACGGAGTTCGAGGCGCAGGTGTATGTGTTGACGAAGGAGGAGGGGGGGCGTCATAACCCGTTCTTTGATGGGTATCGGCCGCAGTTCTATTTCCGGACGACGGATGTGACGGGTTCGGTGCGGTTGCCGGGGGGGACGGAGATGGTGATGCCGGGTGATAACACGGAGATGACGGTGGAGTTGATTGCGCCGATCGCGATGGATGAGGGGTTGCGGTTCGCGATTCGTGAGGGTGGCCGGACGGTGGGTGCCGGCCGGGTCACCAA
>JASFUV010000099.1:0-5433 GCA_050050155.1 Acidimicrobiia bacterium
CCTGCTGGCTGTGGCGATCCTGCCGCTGTTCATCCTGGCGTCACGGCGGGTCGGCCGCCTGCTGCGGGAGGTGCGGCGGGACCAGATGGAGCACAACGCCCGGATGAACGCTCTCATGCAGGAGACCCTGGGTGTCTCGGGGGCGCTGCTGGTGAAGCTCTTCGGGAGGACCAAGGACGAGGACGCCCGGTTCGCGGAGCAGGCCGGCCACGTCCGGGACCTCGGGGTGCGGCAGGCGACCATCGGGCGCTGGTTCTTCATGGCCCTCGGCGTGGTGAGTGCCATCGGTACCGCCATGGTGTTCTGGGTCGGGGCGACCCTCGCCATCGACGGACGCCTGTCGGTCGGCACCATCGTCGCCCTCTCCGCCTACCTCTCGTCGCTCTACGGCCCGCTGTCGGGACTGTCGAACGCCCGGGTCGAATTCGCCACCTCCCTGGTGTCGTTCGAGCGGGTGTTCGAGGTGCTCGACCTGCCGCACGACATCGAGGAGGCGAAGGACCCGGTCGAGCTGGCCGACGTGGAGGGCGAGGTCGAGTTCGCCGGGGTGTGGTTCTCGTACGACGAGGGGGGATCGGCCGGGCTGGAGTCGGTGCGGCGCTACGGCTGGAGAGAGATGACCGAGGCCGGCGATCCCGAACGTCCCGCCTCCGGCGGCGACTGGGCGCTGCGGGACGTTTCGTTCCGTATCCGCCCCGGGGAACTCGTGGCGCTCGTCGGCCCGAGCGGCGCCGGAAAGACCACGTCGACGTATCTGGTGCCCCGCCTCTACGACGCGAGCCGGGGGACGGTCTCGATCGACGGCCACGACGTGCGCAAGGTGACCCTGGAGTCGCTGGCGGCGGCGGTGGGGGTGGTGACCCAGGAGTCGTATCTGTTCCACGACACCATCGCTGCCAACCTGCGGTATGCCCGTCCCGCCGCCACCGACGCCGAGCTGGAGGCGGCCGTGGAGGCGGCCAACCTCACCGAGCTGATCGGGTCTCTCTCGCGGGGGCTGGACACCATCGTGGGCGAGCGCGGCTACCGCCTGTCGGGAGGGGAGAAGCAGCGGATGGCGATCGCCCGGGTGCTGCTGGAGGATCCCCGCATCCTCATCCTCGACGAGGCGACCTCCCACCTGGACGCCCACTCCGAGGCGCTCATCCAGGACGCCCTGGAGCGGGTGATGGAAGGGCGCACCTCGATGGTCATCGCCCACCGCCTCTCGACGATCCTGGCGGCGGACCGCATCTTCGTCCTCGACCACGGCACCCTGGTCGAATCCGGGACCCACGACGAGCTGCTGGCCCGAGGGGGGCTGTACGCCTCCCTCTACCAGACGCAGTTCCGCAAGCTGCCCGACGGGGGCGAGGCGGCGGCGACGAACCCGCCTCCGGCGTGACACGATGGGCGCAATGGACCCTCGAAGCGGGAACGACCCGACGGCGGGATACCGGGTGTGGCTGGGGGACGGGTGGGGTGAGGTGCCGGTCCCCGAGATGGGCGGCGAGGCGGTCGTCGTCCCGAACGTCGCCGCCATCGTCTTTCCCGATCTGAGGCGGGACCGGATCCTGCTGCAGCGCCGCGACAAGCCGGGGGAGCCGGTACGGGGCCTCCTCGAGGTCCCCGGCGGCCGGTGGCGCCCCGGGGAGGCGCCCGACGTCGCCGTGGTGCGCGAGGTGGAGGAGGAGACCGGCCTCGAGGTGACCGCGGTGGCCGCGGCCGGAGAGCGCCACGACGGGGAAGGCCCCGGCGCCTACGGCGTCGCCCGGCCGCTGGCGGTGGTGACCGGTCTCGACGGCGCCTACCCGGCGCTGCACGTCGTGTTCGAGTGCTACGCCCGCGGCATCCCGCGCCCACTCCCGGGCGAGACCCGCGACCCGCGCTGGTGGCCGCGGGACGAGGTGGAGGACCTGATGCGCATCGATCCGGCGGCGTTCGTCGGCCACACCCGGGCGATGCTGCTCGCCGGACTGGAGCGGTGAGGAGGGCGAGGACCGCCCGGCGCCGTCAGGACGCGTCGGTGTCGTTGGGGACGGTGTCCCGCTGCGGAGGGGGGAGGACGAGCACGGGACGTCCCGATTCGATCATGATCCGAGCCGAAACGCTCTCCCAGGCAGATTGGTCGAAGATCTTGCGGGTGGCGCCGAGCACGACCACGTCGGCGGCCACCTCGTCGGCGAGCTGGGAGATGGCGCGGGCCGGGTCGTCGCCCTCGCGGAAGATCGCCTTCGCCTCGATTCCGGCCGCCTTGAGGGCGGTCACGATCGGGTCGGTGAGTCGCCGGCCCCGTTCCTCCACGTAGCGGGCGAGCAGGGCGTCGTCCGCTGCCGGGCCGGTGCCGTGCGCCTCGTCGAGGGGGTGCCACCCTTCCGAGCGAAGGGCGTCGAGGAAGCTGCGGGGCACCTCGATGACGGTGGTGACCGTCACCTTGCCTCCGCCGCGGATCAGCTTGCCGCTGAACTCAACGGCCGGATCGGGGCTCAGCACGCCGGTGGTGGCGATGAGCACGTGCACCGGGGAATCCTAGGGTCGCGACCGGTGTCTGTCGCCAGTCGCCAGGCAGAGACTGGTGAAGTTTCGGTGAAATCGGGCGCGAGCCGCTGCCGTCGCCGGGTCGATGGCCGTACGATGACCCCCATGTCAGCCGCTCCGGCAGCCGCCACCGCAGATGCGCGTCCGCTGCGCGTCCTCGTCGTCGACGACGAGCCGATGGTGCGCGAGGTGGTGACCGCCTACCTGGAGCGGGACGGGTTCGTGGTCGCCGCGGTCGCCGACGGGCGGGCCGCCCTCGACGTTCTCGCCACCTCGTCTCCCGATCTGGTCGTCCTCGATGTGATGCTGCCCGAGGTGGACGGCTTCGACGTGCTGAGCCGCCTACGCCGCCAGAGCGAGGTCCCGGTGATTCTCCTCACGGCCCGCACCGAGGAGCCGGACCGGGTCCTCGGGCTGGAGCTCGGCGCCGACGACTACGTCGTCAAGCCGTTCTCCCCTCGTGAGCTGGCGGCTCGGGTGCGCTCGGTGTTGCGGCGGGCCCGGCCCGGGCCACCGTCGACCCGGATCGCATACGGGGACCTCGTCGTCGACGGTGCGACGCGGGAGGTCACCGTCGACGGCGATCCGGTCGAGCTGACCCCCAAGGAGTTCGACCTCATCGCCTATCTGGCGGCCAACCCGCGCCAGGTCTTCTCCCGCGGCCAGCTCCTCGAGCAGGTGTGGGACTCGTCCTCGGACTACCAGGATCCCTCCACCGTCACGGTGCACATCCGGCGCCTGCGCCAGAAGATCGAGGCCGACGCCTCCGATCCCCGCTGGCTGCAGACCGTGTGGGGCGTCGGCTACAAGTTCGAGCCGTGAAGACCGTCCTCGCCTTCGTCGGGGCGGTGATCGTCGGGCTCGCCGTCTTCGAGATCACGATGCGGCCCAGCGGCGCGGAGCGGACCGATCTGCTGCTGGTGTTCGCCGGGGTCGCGGTCGGGGTCGCCGCCGCCGGCCTGCTCCTCACCCGTGCCACCCTGCGGTTCCGGTCGCTGCGCACCGCGGTGCTCCTTGTTGCGCTGGCGGCGGTGGTCGCCGTCGGGGTCGCCACCGTCGTCTCCGCCAAGCTCATGTTCCTCGATTCGCACGACCTCAACCTGCTGTTCGTGGTGCTCGGCTTCGGTTCGCTGCTCGGCCTGGTGCTCGCCCTCACATTGACCCGTCCCCTCGCCGCCGATCTGGGGCGGATCCGCGACACGGCCCGCCGCGTCGCCGCCGGCGATCTCGACGCAGGCACCGGCGTCGACCGGCCCGACGAGGTGGGGTCGGTGGCCGCCGCGGTGGACTCGATGGTGGGTCAGCTCGCCGCCGCCGCGGCGGATCGGGAACGCAACGAGGAATCCCGCCGGGCGTTCCTGGCGGCCGTCGGCCACGACCTTCGGTCCCCGCTGGCGGCGCTGGCGGCCGCCATCGAGGCCTTGGAGGACGGGCTGGCCGACGATCCCGACCGGTACCTGCGATCGATGCGGGCCGACATCGACGCCATGAGCGAGCTGGTCGAGGATCTGTTCCTCCTCGCCCGGATCGAGGCGGGGCGCCTCGAGTTCGCCCGCGAGGTGGTCGACCTGGCGGAAATCGCCGACGAATCGATCGAGGCCCTGGCACCGGTGGCGCGCGCCAAGGACATCCGCCTCCAGCTCGACGCCGCCGGTCCTGTGTTCGTCTCGGGCGGTCCGGCGGCCCTGGGACGCGTGGTGCGAAACCTGGTCGACAACGCCATCCGGCACGCCCCGGCCGGGAGTCGGGTGCTGGTGCGGGTTTCGGAGGACGGTGGCGCCACGGTGCGTGTCGTCGACGACGGGCCCGGCTTCGCCCCCGAGATGGTGACGGCCGCCTTCGACTCCCTGGTGACCGGCGACCCCGCCCGGAGCCGGGCCCACGGCGGCGCCGGTCTCGGCCTCACGATCGCCAAGGGCATCGTCGCCGTCCACGGCGGTGAGATCTGGGCCGAGCCGGGCCCGGGAGGGCAGGTCGGTTTCCGGATTCCCGCCGCCGGGTAGGTTGCAGGGGCGACGAGGAGGTCACGTGACGGACGGTGAACCGGCGGCGGAGGTCGTCAACAAGGTGATGTGGAGCATCCCGAACGCGCTGTGCCTGGTGGGCTCGCGGGCGGGGGACGAGTGGAACGGCATGACGTTGAGCTGGTTCACGCAGGTGGCGATGGAGCCGGTGCTGGTGGCGATCTCGGTCGATGCGTCGGCGGTGACGAACCGTCTCATCCGCGACGGGGGCGCTTTCAGCGTCAACCTGTGGAGCCGGGACGACACCCGCCCCTTCGTGAAGTTCTCCAAGCCGGCCGTCAAGGACGGCATGACCCTCAACGGGCGCCCGGTGCGGGAGGGCGTCACCGGCGTTCCGGTGTTCACCGAGGCGGTCGCCTTCCTGGAATGCCGGGTGTGGAAGACGGTCGAGTGCGGGACCCACGACGTGTTCATCGGCGAGGTCGTCGATGCCGGGGCCCCCGAGGAGGGGGAGCTGATGGTGGCCCGGATGGAGGACACCCGCATGAAGTACGGCGGGGTCCGCCGCGGCGGGCACTGACGAGGCGACGTCCGGGCAGCCGGGAGAGCGAGGAGGGCGGCGATGGAGGCACGGGTCGACGGCAAGGTGGCGCTGGTCACCGGGGCCAGCCGCGGGATCGGCGAGGCGATCGCCGTCGAGCTGCTGGCCAGTGGTGCCGGCGGGGTGACCATCACCGGTCGTAAGCCGGAGAACCTGGCTGCGGCGGCGGGCAGGCTCGGAAACGAGGACCGTCTCCTCACCGCCGTCGCCAAGGCCGACGACCCAGACGCGGCGACTTCGGCGGTGGGCGCCACGATGGAGCGTTTCGGACGTCTCGACATCCTCGTCAACAACGCCGCCACCAACCCCGCCCCCGGTCCGCTCGCCGATGTGGATCTGGGAGCCCTCGAG
>JASFUV010000100.1:0-5409 GCA_050050155.1 Acidimicrobiia bacterium
AGCCCAGCGATGCCGACGACCTCGCCGTCGTAGACGTCGACGTCGGCCGGGAAGAGCACGCCGCGTTTGCCGACGTCGGTCGCCTTGATGATTGGCTCGCCGGTGCGATCGATCTCGCGGGCGGCCGCGGAGGAGATCGCTTCGAGGTCGATGAGCTCGCGGCCGATCATCTTGGTCACCAGCTCCTCGCGGGGCAGGTTCTCGACGCGGTACTCGCCGACGAGCTGGCCGTTGCGCAGAACGGTGATGCAGTCCGAGATCTCGTAGACCTGGTCGATGAAGTGGCTGACGAACAGAATCGCAACACCCTTGCTGCGCAGGTCGCGGATCACTTCGAAGAGTTGCTCGACCTCGCCGCGGTCGAGGCTGGAGGTCGGCTCGTCGAGGATGAGGACCTTGGCGTCCAGCACCATGGCGCGACTGATGGCGACGAGCTGCTGGATGGCGATCGAGTGGCTGAAGAGCATCGAGCGGGTGTCGATCGAGAGGCCGAGGCCTTCGAGGTGTCGGGCGGCTTCGTGGTGGGCCGCCTTCCAGTCGATGCGGCCCCATCGGTGCGGTTCGTGGCCGAGCATGACGTTCTCGCCCACCGAGAGGTTGGAGCAGAGGTTGATCTCCTGGTACACGGTCGAGATGCCGGCGGCTTGGGCGTCGGCGGTGCCGTGGAATGTCTGGGTGCGGCCGGCGACCTCGATCGTTCCGCTGTCGATGGCGTACACGCCGGTCAGGGCCTTGATGAGGGTGGATTTTCCGGCACCGTTCTCGCCCATGAGGGAATGGACTTCACCGGAGCGGAGAGAGAAATCTACGTTGTCGAGAGCGAGCACACCCGGAAACCTGATGGTGATTCCGCGCATCTCGATGATGGGGACGGTCGGGTCCGCGGGCATCGTCACGTTGTTCCTTCTCGGTCGAGTGGCGGGCAAGCCGGGGACCGGTGAAGGGCCGGTCCCCGGCTGAAACCCTAGACGTCGCTTCTGGGGGGTCTCCCCTCGGCGATCAGTACAGCCGTGAGTCGATGACCTCGGCCGCCTTGTCCTGCGTGAACACCTCGTCTGCCACGTAGTAGGCCTTGTCGACCGATGTGCCGGCGAGCACGTCGGAGACCAGACCGGCAGCCAACTCACCGAGAAGCGGGTTGCACTCGACGATGTAGTTGATCTTGCCGTCGATCAGGGCCTGCATGCCGTCGTGGACTGCGTCGATCGAGATGATCTTGATGTCCTCGCCGGGAACGGCGCCTGCCGCCTCGATGGCTTCGATGGCGCCCAGCGCCATGTCGTCGTTGTGGGCGTAGACCAGGTCGATGCCGTCGGCGCCGTACTTCTGGAGGAAGCCCTCCATGACGGTCTTGCCGCCGTCACGCGTGAAGTCACCGGTCTGCGAATCGATCTTCTCGATCGCGGTGCCGGCGATGGCCTCGTCGAAGCCCTCGGCACGGTCGTTGGCGGGAGCCGAGCCGGTCGTGCCCTCGAGCACCACCATCTTGGTCGGGGTGTCACCGAATGTCTCGGCGGCCCACTCGCCCGCGTAGACGCCCTCACGACGGAAGTCGAGGCCGACCCAGGTGGCGTACAGATCGTCGGAAGCCGACACGGTGCGGTCTTCGAGGATGACCGGGATGTTGGCGTCCTTGGCCTCTTGCAGCACATCGTCCCAGCCGTCTTCGACGATCGGCGCGATGACGATGGCATCCACGCCCTGGTTGATGAAGCTACGAACCGCTGCGATCTGTGCCGCCGGGTCGTTGTCGGCCGCGTTGAACACCAGATCGAAGCCGTTGGCCTCCGAGAACGCCTCCTTCATCGATTCGGTGTTGGCCGAACGCCAGCCCGACTCGGATCCGGTTTGCGCGAAGCCGACGGTCACGGTGCCGGACGCTGCCGCGGTCGTCGTTGCCCCGTCGGATGACGAGTCGTCGTCGCCACCGCAGGACGCAGCGGCCATCGCGAGCACGATGGTGAGCACCAGGAACGGAAGCCATCTGCGGCTTCTCAGTGATTGCATAGCCCTCTCCTCTTGGTTGTTCGGTCGTCCATCTGGTTGATGTGATGCGGCGGGGAATCTGCATCCATCGGATCTCTCTCGCCCAGGCCCTACCGGGTGCCGGACCTGGTCCCCGTGGTGGTCTGGTCGCTGGGTGGACCCTCCTCCCTTGTGGTCTCAACCGGTGGGCGTCACGGATGCGTGCGCCCGCCTCCCGACTGCCTGATGGGCCCGCGCACGAACCCGAACGTGAAGAACGGTGAATGTTATCGTTAACGGGAACGCTAACAAGTTGCCCATGCCGTGTCCAACTCGCTTCCCTCCCATGTCACACACAGCCTCTTGGGAGCTACCGGGCCGACAGCCGGTGAGCGGCGTCGTTCCAGAAGAGCTCCTGCTCCAGGCGGCGCAGGTCCGTGTCCGCATCGATCAGAACCATCTCGATTCCGGTGATGCGGGCGAAGTCCTCGAGGTGCTCGACCGTCAAGGCGGCGCTGTGGCCGCAGTGGTGCGAGCCGCCGGCGAGGATCCAGGCCTCGGCGGCGCGGCCCAGGTCCGGCTCGGGTTCCCACACCGCCCTGGCCACGGGGAGCTTCGGCATCGACGCCGGCGGCGCGACGACGTTGACCTTCGCCACGGTCATCCGGAACCGGTTCCCCAGGTCCATCACGGATGCATTGACGCTGGGGCCGGCGGCCGCATCGAACACGAGCCGCACCGGGTCCTCCTTGCCGCCGATCGACAGTGGGTGGACCTCGCAGCGTGGTCTGCCGGCG
Source organism: Acidimicrobiia bacterium (assembly GCA_050050155.1). Taxonomy (GTDB): domain Bacteria; phylum Actinomycetota; class Acidimicrobiia; order Spongiisociales; family UBA5794; genus CAYQEC01. Next base: position 2,763 of record JASFUV010000100.1, read on the forward strand.
GCGACCGAGGGGCAGATCTCGAGCATGTGGGCCCCGAGTGCCAGCGAGCCGTCGGGATCGAGGTGGTAGGTGTAGTCCTCCATGAAGGTGGTGCCGCCCTCGAGTCCGTGGGCCATCACCTTCATCGCCCGCACCATGGCGGCGGTCTTCCAGTCACCCTCGGCTCCGAATCCGTAGCCGTCGGCCATGAGGCGCTGGGCGGCGATCCCGGGGAGCTGCTTGAGCCCGTGGAGGTTCTCGAACGTGTCGGTGAAGCCGGCGAAACCGCCTTCGGTCAGCATGGCCCGCAGCGCAAGCTCGATGGCGGCGGCATCCCGCAGTGACTCCCGCCGTGCTCCGCCGGGCCGCAGCTCCGGAGCCATGTCGTAGGAGTCGTCGTACTCGGCGCAGAGTTCGTCGATGTCGGCGGCGGCCAGCCCGTCGAGGTAGGCCACGAGATCACCGACACCGTATCCCTCGACGTCGTATCCGAAGACACGCTGGAACTCGACCTTGTCGCCCTCGGTGACCGCCACGCTGCGCATGTTGTCGCCGATGCGGGCGATGCGCGCCGTCGAGGCGTCGGCGGCGGCGAAGGAGGCTCGCGCCCACACGCCGATCCGGGCGGCGACCCTGGCCTCGGACCAGTGGCCGGCGACGATCTTGCGGCGGGAGCGGAGGCGGCTGGCGATGTAGCCGAACTCCCGGTCTCCGTGCGCCGACTGGTGGGCGTTCATGTAGTCCATGTCGATGGTGGCCCACGGGAGATCGCGGGCGAACTGGGTGTGGAGATGGAGGTACGGCTTGGCGAGTTCTTCGAGGCCACGGATCCACATGCGGGCCGGAGAGAAGGTGTGCATCCAGAGGATGAGGCCTGCGCATCGCGGATCGGCGTTGGCTTCTCGCACCAAGGTCGCGATGGCGTCGCCGCCGGTCATCACCGGCTTGACCACGATGTGGAGGGGAATCTCAGGGCTCTCGTCGAGCGCGGCCGCGATCTGTCGCGAGTCATCTGCGACCAGGGCGAGGACCTCGTCTCCGTAGAGAAGCTGGCTTCCGGTGACGAACCAGAGTTCCGAGTTGCTTGGATCGATCATGGTTTCCCCTGTCCGTAGTAGGCGCCGGCGCCGTGTTTGCGCTCGTGGTGCTTCGCCAGGATCCAGTCTTCGAGCGGGTCGGGCGGTGAACCTTTCACCAGTCCGGTGAGGAGCGCCATGCGGGCGCTCCCTTCCAGCGCTACCGCGTTCTCGACCGCGGCCGCGGCGCTCGCTCCCCATACGAAGGGCCCGTGGGCCGCCGCGAGGACCGCGGGGACGTGGACCGGGTTGATGTCGTTGGTGCGGAAGTGCTCGACGATGATCCGACCGGTGTTGCCTTCGTAGTCGTCGGCGACCTCGTCGGCGGTGAGCTGGCGTGTCACCGGGACCGGGCCGTTGAAGTGGTCGGCGTGGGTGGTGCCGAGGCAGGCGATGGGGAGCCGTGCCTGGGCGAAGGCCGTCGCGTACGTGCTGTGGACGTGGACGACGCCGCCTACGTCGGGGAAGGAGCGGTACAGGAGAAGGTGGGTGGCGGTGTCGATCGACGGTCGCAGCTCGCCGGCGACCACGGTGCCGTCGAGGTCGAGGACGACGATGTCGTCCGGGGTCATGCCGGGGTAGGGGACGCCGCTGGGCTTGATGGCGACGAGATCGTCGTACCGCCCGCTGACGTTGCCCCATGTGAGTGAGACCAATCCTTCTTCGGGGAGCCGGCGGTTCTGGCGGCAGACCTCTTCGCGGAGGTCGGAGATCGTGGTCATCTGGTTGCCTCGCGGATGCGGTGGAGTTCCTTCATGACGGGGTACAGGTCACGGGGACCGCCAACCCCGAACGCGTCGTGGATCCTGCGGTAGAGACCGTACAGCTCCTCGTACACCCCGACCGCATTCGGGTCGGGATCGACCGCCCCGGACGGCGCGGGGACCATTGCTTGCTGTGCCTCCTCGGTGGACTGGTGGACACCGGCGGCGACGCTGGCGAGGATGGCGGCCCCGACGGCGCAGGTCTGGGAGGTGCCGGCCAGCTCGACGCGCCGGCCCGTCACGTCGGCGTAGATCTGGACGAGGAGGTCGCTCTTCTTGGAGATCCCGCCGCTGAGGACGATCCGTTCGATGGGCACCCCGTTCGCTTCGAATTGCTCGATGATGCGTTGGGCGCCGAACGCGGTCGATTCCACCAGGGCCCGGTAGAACTCGGCGGGTGTCGTCGAGAGGGTCATCCCGATCATGGCGCCGGACAGCAGCGGGTCGACGAGGACGGAGCGGTTGCCGTTGTGCCAGTCGAGCCCGAGGAGCCCGCTGGCGCCGGGGGCGATCTCGGCGGCGGCGGCGGCGAGTTCGTTGAGCCGTGCCCCGGTTCCGTCGCCGCCGGGGGCGAGGGTTCCCGCGAACCAGTTGAAGATGTCGCCGACGGCCGACTGGCCGGCTTCGAGGCCGGCCATGCCGGGGATGATGGAGTCGGGGACGCTGCCGCACAGGCCGTCGATGAGGGGCCGGTCGCCTCGCACCACCGTCGTGTCGCAGGTACTGGTGCCGATGATCTTGACCAGGATGCCTTCGGCGACCCCGGCGCCAACCGCACCGGTGTGGGCGTCGAAGGCGCCGGCGGCGACGACGACGCCGGGACGGAGA
>JASFUV010000101.1:0-5345 GCA_050050155.1 Acidimicrobiia bacterium
TACCAGGTCGGCGCTCCACGCATCCTCGGCCGTTGGCACAATCTCCGCCCCAGCCGCCAAGTACCGCTCATCTGGGAACCCGGCGCCCTCGCCGGCGCCCGCCTGCACCAGCACCCGGGCTCCGCTCAGGCAAGCCTGTGCCACCGAGGTCGGAACCAAGGAAACCCGCCGCTCCTGATCCTTGATCTCAGCCGGAACTCCTACAGTCGTCATCACCGAGCCTCCTCTTGAAGCATCGCCGAACGTGGTGGCTCCCTCACCCCATCCGATTCTCGTGGCTTGAGCCTGAGATTCGAATGGGCATGCTACTGCTCCCACGAGGGGCCTCCTTCCCCGGCACACCCGGGGCCATGGCGGATTCCAGGGATGGCTTCAGCCGACAACCGAGGAGGTGTGGGCCGAGGGCGGGTAGCCTCGCCGCGGTGAGCGAACACACCAAGGTGGCGCTGCTGCGCGGCATCAACGTCGGTGGGCATCGGCGGGTCCCGATGGACGACCTGCGCGACGTCGCCGCCGGCATCGGGTTCGGCGACCCGGTCACCTATATCCAGTCCGGCAACCTCGTCTTCGACGCCGACCTCGACGAGGAAGCGTCCGTCACCGCCCTGGCGGCGGCCCTCGCCGACCGGTTCGGCTTCGACGTCTCGGTGGTCGTGCGCTCTGCCGCCGAATTGGCCGCGGTGGCTGCCTCCCATCCCTTCGACGGGCTCGACCTGGAGGCGCGCTTCCTGATGGTGGCGTTCCTCGACCGGGCTCCGACCGTCGACGTGGCAACCGCCATCGACCCCGATTCGTACCTGCCCGACCGTTTCACGATCGAGGGACGCGAGGTGTACCTCGCCTACCCCAACGGCTCGGGTCGATCGAAGCTCAACCACACCCTGCTGGAGCGCCGCCTCCAGGTCGGCGCCACGGTGCGCAACTGGCCCACGGTCACCACCCTCGCCGCACTCGCCACCCGCTGATCACCAGGCGACCTCGGTGCACCCGCGATGGGTGTCGGGTTCCACCTGGAGGGTGGCGTGCTCGATCCGGTAGCGGTCGCGCAGGAGGGAGCGGGCCGCGTCGAGCACCGGATGCGGATCGATCTCGGCTCCGGTCATGAGGTGCACTGTGGCGACGTCCATGTCGGAGGTGAGGGTCCACACGTGCAGATCGTGGACGTCGACCACGCCGTCGATGGACGCCAGCTCGGCTCGCACCGACCCCAGATCGAGTCCGGCGGGGGCAGCCTGCACCAGAACCCGGACCGCTTGGCGTCCCAGGTGCCACGCCCGCGGCATGATGAAGACCCCGATCAACAGTGCGAAGAGCGGGTCGGCGTAGGGCCACCCGGTGGAGATCATGATGACGGCGGCGGCGATCACCCCAACCGATCCGGCGAGGTCCGCCAGCACCTCCAGGTAGGCGCCGCGCACGTTGAGGGATTCGCCGGAGCCGGGCTGCAGCAGCCGCCACCCGATGAGGTTCACGACGAGACCGAGGATCGCCACCACCAGCATCGCCCCGGTCTCGACGTCCGGCGGGGCGCGGAAACGACGGAGCGCTTCGACGACGACGTAGCCGCCGACGCCGATCATCAGCACCGCGTTGGCGAGGGCGGCCAGGATCTCGAGGCGGTACGACCCGTAGGTGCGACCGGCGCCGGCCGGGGGACGATCGGCCGCCACGATGGCGGCGAGCGCCATCCCCATCCCGAGGGCGTCGGTCGCCATGTGCCCGGCGTCCGACACCAGCGCCAACGAGCCGGTGAGGAAGCCGGCGACCGCCTCCACCACCATGAACCCGGCCACCATCGTGAAGGCGATGGCGAGGGCGCGGCGGTGACGCCGGCCCGCCCGCGGCACGTGGGTGTGGCCGGCACTCACCGGTGACCCTCGTGACCATGCAGGTAGTGCTCGACGGCAACGTCGAGCAGCAGCCGCACGTGGGTGTCGGCGACCCGGTAGTACACCTCCCGGCCCTGCTTGCGGGACCGGACCAGCCCACCGAGCCGGAGCTGGCGGAGCTGATGACTCGTGGCCGACTCACTCGCCTCGACCGCCTTCGCAAGGTCGGCGACGCACAGTTCCCCGACCTCGAGCAACGTGTACACCATGCGGAGCCGGCCGGGGTCGGCGAGCAGCTTGAACCGCTCGGCGAGCAGTTGGGCGTCGTCGGCGCCGAGCACAGGACCGACCGGATCGGGGGGCGTTGTGGATACCGTCATGGGGCCGATCCTACCCCAGACGTATGAATATCACATCAGATGTTCAGACGTTGGTCGGCGTCCCGCCGGCGCTCCCGCGGTCCGGTGCGACCGCGATCCGCATCTCGCGCCGGTACCGCTTCCAGTCCGACTTCTTCACCGACCACAGCACGTCGGTGAGGATCTGGGCCAGGCCGAGCACGACGAGCGCCACCCACGCCCAGGCCGGCGCCCCCATCCCCCACGCCGCCCCGAGGAGCAGGAACGGCACCACCTTGGTGGCGACCGCACCGGCGGCGTGCATCCGGGCCCGGCCCCGGGCAGGCGCCCGCAGGTAGGAGGCGTAATCGATCTTCACCCCCGGCTGGGGTCGGGTGACGGAGGCGACGTACCAATGGGTGAAGGCGATGCCGGCGCCGCGCCCCACCAGCCAGTGGGCCGGGGTGTGCACCGCGGTCTCCAGAGCCACCGCCCCTCCGAGAAGGAACAGCCCGTTCCACGGCTCGCTCAGGTAGTACCCGATGGCGATAGCGGCCAGAGACGCGGCGGCCAGTAGCGCCATCAACCACATCCCGGCGCCGAGCGGCAGCTTCCACCGCGCCCACCGTTCGAAGGCGGCGCGGTCGATGGCCGCCATCCGATCGGCGAAGCGCTCGACCATCGCCGGATCGCGCTTCACGCCGGACACGGCCTTCCAGAATCCCGTCCCCCGCAGGTCCACCGATCCCCCGGCGGCAACCTGCCGCTCACATTCCGCCACCACAGCTTCGATCCGTCCCGCGTCCATGTCGATCTCCCCGTTGCCGGCGTCGCGCACACTACTGCCGGGGACGGCGGCGATGCCGGGACGCGCTGGAGGCGAGGCACAAGGCCTCGCCTCCGCGCTCACCGTTCCGATGGTGATCTGCACCGACCGCCGTTCCAGGTCGAAACTGGTTCCTCGTCTCGACGATCGAACAAGTCCGGTGGCCCCGAGCGTAGCTCGGACCCCACCCTCTGCAAGACCGAATCTGCCGGGACTCAGATCCCCAACGGTTCGGTGAGGTAGTGCTGAAACACCGGCCCGATCGCCCGTATCAGCGTCTCGTCGTCCGCCCCGGCGAGGTCCTGCACCCCGACGATGTGGCGCGCCATGAAGAGCCCGATGAGGTGGGACCCGACGAGGGCGACCCGCAACCGGATGTCCGGCACCGGGTACACGCGCTCGAAGAGGCTGATGATGGCTTTCTCCACGAACCCCTTGAGCATGGCGGCTGCCTGTTCGTTCGTCGCCGCCGCCCGCAGCAGCGACGGGAGCGGCCCATCGGGGCCGAACAACGTCGTCACATAGAAGCGGGCGATGTTCTCCCCCAGATGGTCCGGGTCGCTGGTGGTGAGGATCTCGGAGAGGGCGCGGATGGGGTCGCCCGGGATCTGGTGCGCGGCACCGAAGAGTTGATGCTTACGACCGAAGTAGTGGTGCACCAGCGCCGGGTCGACCCCGGCGCGAGCCGCGATGGCCCGGATGGTGGAACGCTCGTACCCGCGTTCCCCGAACACGGCGCGGGCCGCGTCGAGGATGGCGGCCTTGGTGACGGCGGCGTCCCCCGGGCGCCGTCCCCGTGGCTTGGCGTCGGCTCGATCACGCTTCGGCAACGACCATGACCTCCTCCAGGGTGGCGGGGACGACACCGGTGGCGGCGGCGACCCCGGCGTCCCGCAGCACGGTTTCGACCTCGGCCCGATCCGCCCCGGGAACGCGGGTGCGCCGCCCGTCGAGCATCACCGGAAGACCGGCTCCGTCGAGGGCGGTGAAGGCGCCCTGCCAGTCGCCGGCCTCGACCTGCACCGTGGTGGCGTCGCCCACCAGATCGTCCGCCGAGCCGGTGGCGACGACGACGCCGCTCGCCATCAGGACGAGGCGGTCGGCCTGCCGCGCCTCGTCCATGTAGTGGGTGCTCACCAGCACCGCCGCCCCCGCCTCGGCGACGCGACGGATCTGGTCCCACAGGCGCGCCCGCGCCAACGGGTCGACCCCGGACGTCGGCTCGTCCAGCATGAGCAGGTCCGGCGTGTGCTGCAGCGCCATGGCGAACGAGGCGCGGCGCCGCGCCCCCAGCGGGATGGTGCCGACGAGCCGGCCGGACTCCCCCGCCAGCGCCGGATCGAGCGGCGGCCGGTCGACCCCGAACGCGGCCGCGCCGAACTCGAGGTTCTCCGCCACGGTGAGGTCCGAGTAGAGGCCGAGGCCCTGCGGCACGTACCCGATCCGGGCCCGGGTCGCCCGCGACGGGGGCAGCCCGAACAGCCGGACCGACCCCTCGGTCGACCGCAGCAGCCCGAGAATCATGCGGATGAGAGTGGTCTTGCCGGCGCCGTTGGCGCCGAGCAGGCCGACCACCTCTCCCTCCCGTACCGTCAGCGACACGTCTCGCACCGCGGTGAACTCGCCGAATCGCTTGGTGAGGTGGCGTGCTTCGATCATGCCGCCCCCCGTTCCACCAGGGCCGCCACGATGGCGACGTCCTCCAGCCTGGGTTCGGTCGGGTCCCCCGGCGCCGAGGCGTCCGGGCTCCACTGGCGCCAGCGGGGTCCGTGCCGCCACGCCCGGGTTGGATCTGTGGGGGTGTCCAAGGTCACCACCGTGCCCGGCAGGTTCCGGATCAGGTCGTCGGGGGTGCCGGAGGCGACGCTGCGGCCTGCGTCGAGGAGGAGGACCGCGCCGGCGCGCTCCGCCTCGTCGAGGTAGCTGGTGGAGAACACCACCGCGGCGCCCCGTGCCGTCGCCGCCGCCATGAGCCGCCACAGCATCATGCGCGACACCGGGTCGACTCCCGTCGTCGGCTCATCGAGGACGAGGAGAACGGGGTCGGCGAGGAGGGCGAGGACGAGGGCGAGCTTCTGGCGCTGGCCTCCCGAGAGACTCTTGGAGAGACGGTGCGAGAACTCGTCGAGGCCGGCACGGTGCAGCAGATCGTCAACCCGGGGATCGGGAAGCGCCACGCCGTGGGTGCCGGCGATGAACGCGACGTTCTCGCCGACGGTGAGGTCACCGAAGACACCCGAGCCGGTCGGCACGAACCCGAGGTGCCGTTTCGGGGGCCGGTACGCCTGGCCCTCGGTGGGCGCGAGGAGCCCGGCGAGGACTCGCAACAGGGTGGACTTGCCGGCCCCGTCC
>JASFUV010000102.1:0-5335 GCA_050050155.1 Acidimicrobiia bacterium
CGCCCCGGGCAGATCGCGGGCGGCGGCGGCGACCGCTTCGGCGAGACGGGGATCCTCCGCCAGTCCGGTGCGACCCACGATCGCAACGACCGGGCCTTCCTTGAGGGCTCGGCGGGCCGGCGCGACATCCTTGGCAGCCCGTCCCTTGGTGAGCCGGGCGAGGACCTCGGGGCCGGTGCCGGGCCGGTACGAGAAGGTGTGGGTGGCGACGCCGTGGAGCCCGGTGCGGCGGGGGTGGACCACGATGAGCGTCGCCCCGAGCTTGGTGACGGCCCGCCGCACCCGCAGGTACAGGACGGGGTATTCCTCTTTGAGGTCCGGTCCCCACAGCAGGATCGTCTTGGCGCGCTCCAGGTCGTCGATGGTGGCCCGGGGGGTGACGCCGGCGAGGAATTGCGGATCGAGGCCGTCCCCGAGCTGGGCGTCGATGTGCGGCGTGACGACGACGGTGCGAAGGAACTTGCCGAAGGCGAACGCCTCCTCGTTGGTGTTGCGGGCGCCGCCGAGTCCCGCAACCGCGGTGCCCCGCATCGTGCCGAGGCGGTCGGCGACGAGCTGGAGCGCCTCGCCCCAGGTGGCTTCCTGGAGCTCGCCGTCGCGGCGTATCAGCGGCATGGCGAGCCGCTGCGGCGAGTTGATGTACTCGAAGCAGAAGCGGTCCTTGTCCGACAGCCAGCCCTGGTTGGTGGGGTCGTTGTCGACGCCGTCGATCCGCACCACCGAGTTCTGGCTCGACTGGACCGACACCTTGGACCCGACCGAGTCGACCATCGAGACGCTCTCCACCGCTTCGAGGTCCCAGGGACGGGCCTTGAAACGGTACGGCTCGGCCGTCAGGGCCCCGACCGGGCAGATCTGAACGGTGTTGCCCGAGAAGTACGACGAGAACGGCTCCCCCGGGAAGGTGAGCACCTGGGTGTGGTTGCCGCGGTCCATGAACTCGATGAGGGGATCGCCGGAGATCTCCTCACTGAAGCGGGTGCAGCGGGCGCACAGGATGCAGCGCTCCCGGTCGAGGAGCACCAGGTCGGAGATGGGGATGGGCTTTGCGAAGTGGCGCTTCTCCTCGACGAAGCGGCTCTCCCCCGGCCCGTAGGCGAGGGTCTGGTCCTGCAGCGGGCATTCGCCGCCCTTGTCGCACACGGGGCAGTCGAGGGGGTGGTTGATGAGGAGGTACTCGAGGACGCCTTCGCGGGCCTTCTCCACCCTCGCCGACTTGGTGTCCACCACCATTCCGTCGCTGACGGGCATGGTGCACGAAGTGGCGAGCATGGGGCCCCGCGGCCCTTCGACGTCGACGAGGCACATGCGGCACATGCCGACGGGCTCCATTCGGGAGTGCCAGCAGAAGCGGGGGATGTAGACGTTGTGCTCCTCGGCGGCCTTGATGAGCAGCTGGCCCTTCGGGACCTGCATCTCGGTGCCGTCGATGGTGATCGTCACCATGTCCGTGGCCTCGTCAGGCAACCGGCACCCCCTTCGCGACCATGGCCTCGACTTCGGGGCGGAAGTGCTGCATGAGGGACACGACCGGCGACACCGCCGAGGGGCCGAGGGGGCAGATGGTCGTCATCACCGGCGGCCAGCGCAGCCCGGGACTGATGCCGTCGCTGACGTCGAGGAGGAGATCGAGGTCGGATTGCCGCCCCTCCCCGGCGAGGATCCGTCCCAGCACGCGCTCCAGCCAGGTGGTCCCCTCCCGGCACGGGGTGCACTGCCCGCACGACTCGTGGGCGAAGAAGCGCACGATGCGCAGGGCGGCGGCCACGACGTTGGTCGTCTCGTCCATCACCACGACGGCCCCCGAGCCGAGCATCGAGCCCTGCTCGCCGACGTCGTCGATGGTCACCGGGGTGTCGAGATGCTCGGGGACGAGCCACGGCGCCGAGGCGCCGCCCGGGATCCAGGTCTTGAGCGCCCGGTCGCCGGGGATGCCGCCGCCGATGTCGTAGATCAGCTCGCGCCACGACATCCCCATGACGATCTCGTAGTTGCCGGGACGGGCGATGTGCCCCGAGAGGGAGAAGAGCCGGGTCCCGGCGGAGGTCTCGGGGCCGATGTGGGCATAGCTGGTCCCGCCGTTGAGGACGATCCACGGGAGGTTCGAGAGGGTCTCGACGTTGTTGACGATGGTGGGTTTGGCGTAGAGGCCTTCCACTGCCGGGAACGGCGGTTTGATGCGGGGCTCACCGCGACGACCTTCGAGGCTGTTGAGGAGGGCGGTCTCCTCCCCGCAGATGTAGGCGCCGGCTCCGAGGTGCACCGTGAGGTCGCAGTCGAATCCGGTCCCCAGGATGTCCTTGCCCAGGTAGCCGCGGCGGTAAGCCTCGTCGACGGCCGCCTGGACCCGCCGGGCCGGCTTGGGGTACTCGCCCCGGATGTAGATGAAGGCGTGGTGCACCTCGAGGGCGTAGGCGGCGAGGATGATGCCCTCGACGAGCTGGTGCGGGTCGCGTTCGAGGAGCTGACGGTCCTTGAAAGTGCCCGGCTCGGATTCGTCCCCGTTCACCACCAGGTAGCGGGGCTTGGTCGGCGGGAGGAAGCCCCACTTGACTCCGGTCGGGAAGTTGGCGCCTCCCCGGCCCCGGATGTTGGAGGCCTTCACCTCGGCTGCCACCTGCTCGGGGGTCATGTCCTCGAGCGCCTTGCGGAGAGCCACATAGCCTCCGGTCGCCTCGTAGCGCTCCATGGTGTGGCTGTCGGTGGGATGCGCCATCATGCGCTCGGTGAGGATGAGGGGTGGGGTCACGACTCCTCCTCGGACGATCCATAGCGGTCGAACGCGGGCACGGGACGGATCGCCCCTTCCTTGTCGGGGATGCCCCAGTCGAACGAGCGGCGCCCCCCGAAGAGCTGCTGCATCTCGTCGGCGAGCACCACCTCAGGACGGCCGTCGCGCAGCCAGCGGCACAGCGACGTGGCCTTCTCCGGCGTGACCCCCTCGATCATCTCGTAGTTGACGAGGACCACGGGTGCGCCGCCGCAGCCGCCGTTGCATTCGACATGCTCGACCCCGAAGAGCCCATCCTCGGAGGTCTCGCCGTCGGCGGCGCCGGTCGCGGCGACAACGGCGTCGAGTACCTCGTCGGCGCCCAGGAGGTGGCACGAGATCGAGGTGCACACCGAAATCAGGTAGCGGCCGGGGTCCTCCCGCTTGTACATGGTGTAGAAGCTGGCGACCGAGAGCACCTGGGCGGGGGTGAGGCCGGTGAGGGCCGCCACCTCCTCCATCGCCTGGTCGGTGGCGTGGCCGTGCTCCATCATCGCCAGGTAGAGCAGCGGCATCACCGCCGAGCGCCGCTCCGGGTAGGCGTCGAGAACCTCGCCGGCGCGACGCCGGTTGGCGTCGTCCCATTCGGCGATGACGGCGAGCGGATCGGAGGGAGGGACTGTCGTCATCGGTCCACGTCCCCCAGCACCGGGTCCATCGAGGCGAGGGTTGCGACACAGTCGGCGATCAGGGTGTCGGTCATCATCACGGGGAGCGCCTGCACGTGGTTGAAGGACGGGGCGCGAACGTGGAGGCGCCACGGCCGGGACCTGCCGTCGGCGACGAGGTAGACGCCCAGCTCGCCCCGGGGCGATTCGATCGACCGGTAGGTCTCTCCCGGCGGCACCTTGAAGCCCTCGGTGAAGAGCTTGAAGTGGTGGATGAGGGCCTCCATCGATTCGTCGATGCGTTTGCGGGGCGGCGGGGTGATCTTGCGATCGTCGCTGCGGTAGTCGCCGGCCGGCATCGTCTCGAGCAGCTGACGGACGATGCGCAGCGACTGCCGCATCTCCTCCATCCGCACCAGGTAGCGGTCGTAGACGTCACCGTGGCGGCCGACCGGCACGTCGAACTCGTACTGTTCGATGCCGCTGTAGGGGAACACCTTGCGCAGGTCCCACGGCAGTCCCGCGGCCCGTGCGGTGGGTCCGGTCACGCCGTAGGCCTTGCATTCCTCGGGTGTGATCACACCGACCCCGACGGTGCGGTCGAGGAAGATCGGGTTCTCGGTGAGCAGCTCCTCGTATTCGGCGATCCCGACGGGGATCTTCTCCAGCAGGGTCTCGATGTCGTCCTCCCAGCCGTCGGGGAGGTCGGCAGCGACGCCGCCGGGCCGGATGAAGTTGTGGTTCATGCGGAGCCCCGTGACCTTCTCGAAGAAGGCCAGGCACAGCTCCCGCTCCCGGAAGCCGTAGAGCATCATCGAGATCGCCCCGATGTCCATGCCCTGGGTGGCAAGCCAGATGAGGTGGCTGGAGACCCGGTTCAGTTCGGTGAGGAGCACCCGGATCGCCTGCCCCCGGGGCGGGATCTCGACCCCGAGCAGTTGCTCGACCGCCAGCGAGAACGCCAGCTCGACGTGGAAGGGGGAGAGGTAGTCCATCCGGGTGACGTTGGTGCCGCCCTGGAGGTAGGTGAGGGTCTCTGCGGTCTTCTCCATCCCGGTGTGGAGGTAGCCGATGATCGGCTTGACCCGACGGATCGTCTCCCCCTCCAACTCGAGGTGGAGCCGCAGCACCCCATGGGTGGACGGGTGCTGGGGACCCATGTTGAGCACCTGGCGCTCGTCGGCGTCGCTCTCGTCTTCGAGCACGTAGTCGTCGGAGACGACGATGCCTTCCTGGATGGCGATCGCCTGATCCGCACCCGCCACGAGCATCTCCTGCGAGCCCTCGTCGGTGGCCTGCCGGACCCAGGCCGGCTCCTCGGTGCCGGCGACCCAGATGTCGTGGATCTCGCGCCGCCGCTCCGCCGTGGTCGACGGCTGCGACTCGTCGGCGGCGGGTGGCTCGACGGTGAGGGCCTCGAAGTCCCCGGTGACGACGTTGGGGGTGTCGCTCATGGTGCCTCCGGCGCCCCTTTGAACTGGACCGGGACGGAACCCACAGAGGCGTCCTTGCGCATGGGGTACCCCACCCAGTCGTCGGGGAGGAGGATCCGGGTGAGGTCGGGGTGGTCGTCGAAGGTGATGCCGAAGAGGTCGAACGCCTCCCGCTCGTAGAAGTTGGCGCCGGGGAAGACCCAGGTGATGGTGGGGATCGACGGCGGCGACCCGCCGACGCCGACGTGGATCCGGATCCGGCGCCGCAGCTCCATGGCGCTCAGCACGACCACCACCTCGAAGCGGGGATCGCGGCGCAGGTAGTCGACGGCACACAGGTCGACGAACGTGTCGAAGCCGGCGTTGCGGGCGGCGGTGACGAGGTCGAGGTAGTCGGCGGCGGAGACGCGAATGATGTCCTGGGCGGGTCCTGCCACCGGCTCGAACCGTTCGAGGCGGGCTTGGGGGAACAGCACGGTGAGGTCGGCGAGGACCGCGTCGTCACCCCCCGCTCCCTCGGGGGC
>JASFUV010000103.1:0-5325 GCA_050050155.1 Acidimicrobiia bacterium
CGAGCTGTCGTTCGTGACCGTGACGATCACCGGAAGCGGCTCGGTCACCCCGACCGCGGTCGATCTCCCGGTGGGCGCGGTCACCGACCTCGAACGCTACGAGGGCATGCTGCTCGCGTTCCCCGAAGAGCTGACGGTGAGCGAGGTCTACGACCTGGGCCGCTACGGCGAGTTCGTGGTGTCGGCAGGCGGGCGCCAGTTCCAGCCCACCAACGTGGCGGCGCCGTCGATCCCGTTCGACACCAACGGCAATTCCGTCGCCGACAGCCTGGAACCGGGGCGGCTCATCGTCGACGACGGCTCGACCGAGCAGAATCCCGATCCGGTGCCGTTCCTCCCCGGCCAGGGCCCGAACGACACCCTGCGAGTCGGCCAGACCACGACCGGGCTCACCGGGGTGCTCAACTACGCCTTCGGCGATTACAGCCTGATCCCGACCGTCGCTCCGACGTTTGCCGGGAACCCGCGGCCCGACACCGCCCCCGACGTCGGTGGTGACATCACGGTGGCGACCTACAACACCCTCAACTACTGGACGACGTTCGACGACGGCAGCAACGATGCCCGTGGCGCCGACAGCGCCGCCGAGTTCACCCGCCAGCAGGACAAGACGGTCGCCGCCATCCTCGCGATGGGCGCCGACGTGATCGGGCTCGAGGAGCTCGAGAACAACGGTCCGGTGGCGATCGGGAACCTGGTCGACGCCCTCAACGCCGTCGCAGGCGCCGGGACCTGGGCCGCGGTGCCCGACCCGGCGTACCCCGGCGGGTTGGAGTCCACCAACGCCATCAAGGTCGGGATCATCTACCGCACCGACGCGGTCACCCCGGTGGGCGCCCCGGTGGCCGACGACGATCCCATCTTCGCCGAGGACCGGCCGCCGGTCGCTCAGACCTTCCAAGCCGGCGACGAGGTGTTCACCGTCGTCGTCAACCACTTCAAGTCGAAGGGGAGCACCGGCGCCACCGGCGCCGATCTCGATCAGAACGACGGCCAGGGCGCCTACAACGACCGGCGTACCCAGCAGGCGCTCGCCCTGATCGACTTCGTGGCGGCCCTGCAGACGCTGTCCGGTGACCCGGACGTGCTCGCGGTCGGGGACTTCAACTCCTACGCCATGGAGGATCCGATCGAGACGCTGCGCGGGGCTCTGACCGACCTCGCCGACGTCTACATCCCGGCCGACGGGCAGTACTCCTACCTGTACTACGGCATGTCCGGGCTGCTCGATCACGCCTTCGCCAGCGACTCGCTGGCGACCAAGGTCAGCGGCGCCGCCCTGTGGCACATCAACGCCGACGAGCCGACGCTGTTCGACTACAACACCGAGTACAACCCACCCGGGCTCTACGCCCCGAACCCGTACCGGTCGTCCGACCACGACCCGCTGCTGGTCGGCATCGACCTCTCCGAGATCGTCCCGATCCCGGAGATCCAGGGCTCCGGCCAGTTCTCGCCGTACGACGGCCAGGTGGTCACCACGACCGGCGTCGTCACCGCGGTGAGCGCCGACGGCCGCGACATGTGGATCCAGGACCCGGCCGGTGACGGTGACCCCGCCACCTCGGACGGGATCATGGTCGACGACCGCAACACGCTGCCGGTTGCTCCGGTGGTGGGCGATCTGGTGCAGGTGACGGCGACGGTGCAGGAGTTGCAGTTCGGCAACGCCCTGCCTCTGACGCAGCTCAACAACCCGGTCGGCCCCAGCTTCCAGATCCTCTCCAGCGACAACGAGCTGCCGGATCCGGTGAAGCTCACCAACCTGCCCAACGTGAGCATGGCCGACGGCATCGCCTTCTGGGAGCCGTTGGAGGGAATGCTGGTCTCGGTGCGGCGTGCCACCGTGGTCGCCCCCACCAGCCCCTACGGCGAGTTTGCCATGCTCACCCGGTGGGACGCCCGGGGTCACTCCGGGTTCGTCTCCCGGGTCAGCCAGATCTTCCTCCGGGCCCTGTGGGGCGGCAACGTCGACTACAACCCGGAACGGATCGTGGTCGACGACGCCACGCTCGACAGCGCCATCGAGGTGCGGCCGGGTGACACCGTCCGCAGCCTCACCGGCGTGGTCGACTACACGTTCGGGATGTACAAGCTGCAGCCGACGGCGTACGACATCCATGCCGCGCCGCTCCCGACCGGGCCGGTGTCCCGCCGCAGCGGGTCGCGGGGTGACGCCACCATCACGACCTTCAACGTCGAGAACCTGTTCGACCTGGTCGACAATCCCGAGAAGGACGACGCCAGCAGTACCCCGACGGCGGCGGAGCTGGAGACGAAGCTCACCAAGCTCGCCATGGCGGTCGAGGACGAACTCGAACTTCCCGCCGTCCTCATCGTCCAGGAGGTGGAGAACACCGCCATCCTGCAGGAGGTGGGCGACCGGGTGAACGCCGCCGCCGGCACGTCCTACGTGGCGACGTCGTTCGAGACCAGCGACGCCCGCGGCATCGAGGTCGGGTTCCTGTGGGACGCAGACCGGGTCGACCTGCTCGACGCCTACCAGCTGAGCGGGCCCGACGTGGAGGCGGCGTTCGGTCCGTCCAGCCCCAGTCCGGGGAGGGAGCCCATCGTCGGCGTGTTCGAGATCTCGGGACGCGAGATCACCATCGTCGGCAACCACTTCAAGTCGAAGAGCGGCGACGATCCGCTCTACGGCGTGAACTGGCCGCCGGAGCGGATCACCGAGGAGCAGCGGAAGGCGCAGGCCCATGTGGTCCGCGACTTCGTCAACACGCTCTTCGCCGCAGACCGGCACGCTCTCGTCATGGTGGCAGGGGACCTCAACGACTTCTCGTTCGCCGAGCCGGGCGAAGGATCCGACCATCCGGTTGCGATCCTGGAGGGATCGCGCCGCGAGGTGCGGCTCACCGACCTCGTCGATCGGGAATCGTCACGGGACCGCTACACCTACATCTACGACGGCAACAGCCAGGTGCTCGACCACATGCTGGTGAGCCCCGAGCTGCGCGACCTGCTCGCCGGCACCGACATCCTCCACTTCAACGCCGCCTACCCGGCGTCGGTGGCGTCGGATGCCTCGACCGCGATCCGGTCGTCGGATCACGATCCGATCGAGGGCCGGTTCACGCTGCGCCGCTTCCACTTCCCGTGGTGGTGGTGGTTCTGACCTGACGCGGACGCCGTCCCGGCCTCACACCTCGGGGCCGGGACGGCCACCGCGGTGCGGTGCCTCCCCCGCGGCGGAGGCGGTCATTTCACGACGAAGGCGAGTTTCACCGTCGCCCGGTACTGGGTGACCTTGCCGTCGGCGACCTTGGCGGAGAACCCCTCGACCTCGACACCGGTGATGCCGTTGATGCTCTCGGACGCCTTGGCGACGGCGAGCTGCACCGCGTGCTCGAAACCCTCGTCGGATACGCCGATCACCTCGATGACCTTGATGGCGCCGCGCTCGATGTGGTCGTTGCTGGCGATGATGCCTCCCAGGTTCGTCGCTCCGATGCTACCCCCGGTGAGGAGGCGGTACGCTGGAGCCGGTGACCCCCGACTTCAGTTTCACGGCGCGCCGAGGGGGACTGCCGTTGCCGGTGGCGGGCGTGTTCGCCCTCGTCTTCCCGGTGGCGATCACGGTGTTCTCGATCAGCGTCAGTTTCCGGCAGGTGGGCGACATGAGCGACCTGGCGTCGTCGCTGCTCGCAGCATTGCTGTTCCTCGTCGCGGCGCCGACGGCCTGGATCTTCGCCATCGACTTCATCGACGTGAACCGCCTGGTCGTCATCGTGGTCGGGACCGTCACCTCCTACCCGCTGTGGTTCTTCGCCGGGACCCGGCTCGCCCTCTTCGCCGCCACCTGGGCGGGTTGGCTCCGCCGCTACATCGTGCTCTGCCTGGGGTGGACCGCCGCCAACATCGTGGTGCTGATGGTGATCGGCCAGATCACGGGCTGAGCCACCCCGGACGATCCGGCGCGGTGGATCGCTATCATTCCCGGCACGAATCGCTCATCGAGAGCGGCGGAGGGACAGGCCCTGTGAAGCCGCGGCAACCGGCGGTTCTGCACGGTGCCAATGCCTGACCGATGAGTCGCCGCCGGCGGTCTCCCGCTCTCGGCGCTCTTCGCGAGCGTTTCAGGAAGACCGAGGAGGACGCGTGGACGATCTCGACCTCGCCTCCCGTCACCGCATCCTGCGGGTCGGTGTCGGGTGAGCGGCTACCTCGACGCCGTGGG
Organism: Acidimicrobiia bacterium; assembly: GCA_050050155.1. Taxonomy (GTDB): domain Bacteria; phylum Actinomycetota; class Acidimicrobiia; order Spongiisociales; family UBA5794; genus CAYQEC01. Next base: position 4,193 of record JASFUV010000103.1, read on the forward strand.
GCGAGGCCTCGTCATCTTCGACGGGGCCACCGGAACCTCGCTGCAACGCGCCGGCCTGACCGCCGGCGACTTCGGGGGTCCCGACCTCGAGGGCTGCAACGAGATCCTCAACCAGACCCGGCCCGACGTCGTCGCCGACCTCCACCGCTCGTTCCTCGATGTCGGTGTCGACGTGGTGGAGACCAACTCGTTCGGTGGGTTCGCGGTCCCGCTGGGGGAGTACGGGCTCGCCGACCGCGCCTACGAGCTGGCGGCGGCGGCGGCCGGCATCGCCCGCGGCGTCGTCGACGAGTACCTGGCCGCCGACGGCAGGGAACGTTGGGTCGCGGGTTCGATGGGACCCGGCAACAAGTTTCCCACCCTGGGTCAGATCACCTACCGGGAGTTGGCCGAGGCCTACCAGGTGGAGGCGGCCGGTCTCATCGACGGCGGCGCCGATCTGCTCATCATCGAGACGATGTTCGACCTGCTGGCGGCGAAGGCGGCGATGAACGGGGCGCGGGCCGCCATGCGCCACGCCGGGCGCGAGCTCCCGCTTCAGGTGCAGGTCACCATCGAGCTGTCGGGGCGCATGATCGCCGGCACCGAGATCGGGGCCGCCCTCACCACCCTCGACGCCCTCCGGCCCGACGTCGTCGGCCTCAACTGCGCCACCGGGCCCAAGGAGATGCACGAGCCGCTGCGCCACCTCACCGAGCACGCTCGCATGCCGGTGTCGGCGATCCCGAACGCCGGCCTCCCGAAAGTTGTCGACGGCGAGATGGTCTACGACCTGGGGGGTGAGGAGTTCTCCGAGCACCTCTCCCGGTTCGTCACCGAACTCGGGGTCGGCGTCATCGGAGGCTGCTGCGGCACCACCCCCGAACACATGGCCACCATCGTGGAACGATGCCGGCCGCTCACTCCCCGCCCCCGCCGGCCCGTCCACGTCCCCGCCGCCGCCTCCATCTACAGCCAGGTGCCGTTTCACCAGGACACGTCCATCCTCTCCATCGGGGAGCGCACCAACGCCAACGGATCGAAGGCCTTCCGTGAGGCGATGCTCGCCGGCGACCACGACGCCTGTGTCGCCATCGGGCGCCGCCAGGTGAGCGAATCGGCCCACCTCGTCGACCTCTGCGTCGACTACGTGG
>JASFUV010000104.1:0-5304 GCA_050050155.1 Acidimicrobiia bacterium
CGGATCAGCGTCGGTCCGCCGATGTCGATCTGCTCGATCGCCTCGGCGTCGGTGACGCCCTCACGGGCCACGGTGGCCTCGAACGGGTAGAGGTTGACCACCACCAGCTGGATCGGGGCGATGCCGCGTTCGTAGAGATCCTCGCGATGGTCGGGCTTTCCGAGGTCGGCGAGGATCGCCCCATGGATCTTGGGGTGGAGCGTCTTGACCCGGCCCCCCAGCATCTCGGGTGCATCGGTGACGTCGGCCACCGCGGTGACCGGCAGCCCCGCTTCGCGCAGGGCGCGGGCGGTCCCGCCCGACGACACCAGCTCGACCCCGGCCTCGATCAGCGACCTGGCGAACTCCACGAGCCCGGTCTTGTCCCACACCGACAGCAAGGCGCGGCGCACCGCGATCCGGCTCATGTTCCCTCCCAATGGACGTGACGGCCCTCGATGCGGAGCCGCCCGGCGGCGAAGGCAGCGACCACCTCCGGGTAGACACGGTGCTCGACCTGCTGGATACGGGCGCGGAGGGTCTCCTCGGTGTCGTCGGGCCGCACCGGCACCGACTCCTGGAGGATGATCGGCCCGTGGTCGACTTCGGCGTCGACGAAGTGGACGGTGACGCCGCTCACCTTCACCCCGTAGGCGATCGCCTCCGCCACCCCGTGGGCGCCGGGGAACGACGGGAGCAGCGCCGGGTGGATGTTGACGACGCGTCCGGGGAACCGATCGAGCGCCGATGGGGCAAGGATGCGCATGAACCCGGCCAGGATCAGCGCCTCGGCCCCGAAGCCGGCGGCCTCGTCGCACACCGCCACGGTGAAGGCGTCCCGGTCCGGATAGTCGCTCCAGGCGACGACGGAGGAAGGCACGCCGGCGGCGGCGGCCCGCTGCAGGCCCCGCACCCCCGGCCGGTCGGAGATCACGACCACCACCTCGGCCGGGTACCCGGCGCCGGTGGAGGCATCGAGGATCGACTGGAGGTTGGAACCGCTCCCGGAGACGAGCACGGCGATGGGGGTACGGGGTCGGCCGGACATGCCCGGCGCAGGTTAGCGACCGGCCGGCGCGGCCCCGCTGCTACCACGCCCGCCACACCAGCACCGCGCCACCGAGGATCAGCAGCACGCCGCCGACGACGACGAGGCGCCGTCGCCAGTGGTCGGGGAGGCGACGGCGACCGGCGGCCACCACCCCGGCGAGCCCGATCTTGCTGCCGACGAGGGTGACGTAGAAGCCGGCGAGGAACGCCACCGCCCTCCCCGGGGCGCTCCGCCACGCCTCCACCAGCAGCGGGCCGCCCGCGGTCACCCAGAAGATCCACGGATGGGGGCTGAGGGCGTTGACGGTGACGCCCCGCCACACGTCCGGGGCCCCCCCGCCGCCGATCTCACCCTCCGGCAGCGGGACGGTGCTGTGCCAGATCTCCCACGCCCCGAAGGCGACCACCACCAGACCGCCGCCGATGCCGAGCCCCCGCACCCAGGCGTCCGGGAGGGTGCTGAGCGCCGCCACCGCCACGATCACGATGGGGGCGTCGGTGAGGAGCGGTGCCACCGCGGTGCGCCACCCCGCCCCGAAGCCGCGCCGCAAGGTGGCGGTGACAACGAGGGTGAGGAGCGGACCGGGCGTGATACCGGCGGCGAGGCCGATGGAGAGCCCCGCCACCAGTTCGGTCACGGCGCCGTCACCGCCCCAGCGCGTGCATCATCGCCGACCCGATGTCGGTCGGGGTGGGTGCCATGGCGACGCCGGCGGCTTCGAGGGCCGCGATCTTGTCGGCCGCGGTGCCCTTCCCCGCCGAGATGATCGCCCCGGCGTGGCCCATGCGCTTGCCCGGGGGCGCGGTGGTGCCTGCGATGAAGGCGGCCACCGGCTTGTCCATGCGGGCTTCGATCCAGGCCGCCGCCTCCTCTTCGGCCGAGCCGCCGATCTCGCCGATCATGACGACACCCTCGGTGGCGGGGTCGTCGTTGAAGAGGGCGAGGCAGTCGAGGAAGCTGGTGCCGTTGACCGGGTCGCCGCCGATGCCGATCGCGGTGGTCTGCCCCAACCCGTTGACGGTCAGCTGGTGCACGGCCTCGTAGGTGAGGGTCCCGGAGCGGCTCACCACCCCGATGGAGCCCGCCCGATGGATGTAGCCGGGCATGATGCCGATCTTGCAGGCGCCGGGGGTGATGACGCCGGGGCAGTTGGGCCCGACGAGGCGGGAGGAGCGGCCTTCGAGGTAGCGCTTGACCCGGATCATGTCGGTCACGGGGATGCCCTCGGTGATGCAGACGATCAACTCCATCCCGGCGTCGGCAGCCTCCATGATGGCGTCGGCGGCGAACGGCGGCGGGACGTAGATGGCGCTGGCGGTGGCCCCGGTGGCCTGCTTCGCCTCGGCGACGCCGCGGAAGACGGGCACCTCGACCTGATAGCGATCGGGCCGGCCCGCAACGCCGGAGTGGTCGGTGTCGCCTTCGAAGGTCGCCACCGATCCTGCCCGGCTGGGGTGGACCGCCCCCACCATCTTGGTCCCGTAGGCGATGGCGGTGTCGGTGTGGAACGTGCCGGTCTTGCCGAGTCCCTGGACGAGGACCTTGGTATCGGAGTCGACGAGGACGCTCATCGGGTCAGCTCCATGATCTTGGTGGCGCCGTCCCGCATGTCGGTGGCGCTCACGACGTCGAGGCCGGAATCGTCGAGGATCTGTTTGCCGAGGTCGACGTTGGTGCCTTCGAGACGCACCACCAGCGGCACCGAGAGGCCCACCTCCCGCACCGCCTCGACCACCCCGGTGGCGATGACGTCGCAGCGCATGATCCCGCCGAAGATGTTGACGAAGATGCCCCGCACGTTGGGGTCCCCGGTGATGATCTTGAACGCGGCGGCGACCTGGTCCTTCTCGGCGCCTCCGCCGACGTCGAGGAAGTTGGCGGGCTCCCCGCCGACGAACTTGATGATGTCCATGGTGGCCATGGCGAGGCCGGCCCCGTTGACCATGCAGCCGATGGCGCCGTCGAGCTTGATGAAGCTGAGCCCGTGGTCGGCCGCCTCCACCTCGGCCGGGTTCTCCTCGGAGAGGTCCCGCATCTCCATCACGTCGGGGTGCCGGAAGAGGGCGTTGGCTTCGAAGCTCATCTTGGCGTCGAGGGCCATCACCTCCCCCGTGGTAGTGACCACCAGCGGGTTGATCTCGATGAGGTCGGTGTCGAGGTCCATGGCGGCGGAGGCGAGGAGCTGCATGATCCGGGCGCCGCTGCGGGCGGCGTCGCCGTCGAGGCCGAGGGCGGCGGCGAGGCGGGCGGCCTGGAACCCGAGCAGCCCGAAGGCGGGATCGACCTCCTCACGCAGGATCTTGTCGGGGGTGGCGGCGGCCACCTGCTCGATCTCGGTGCCGCCCTCGGTGGAGGCCATGACGACGTTGCGGCCCACCGCCCGGTCGAGCACCACCGACAGGTACAGCTCACGGTCGATGTCGATGCCCTGCTCGACGAGGAGCCGGTTCACCTGCTTGCCGTCGGGCCCGGTCTGAACGGTGACGAGCGTCGACCCGAGCATGCGGTCGGCGAGGCCGGCAACCGCGTCCTCTGCGGCCGCCACGCCGCCGTCGACGCCGGCGGTGACCACGGTGACCCCGCCCAGCTCGGGATGCTCGGCGAAGCGCCCTTTGCCCCGGCCACCGGCGTGGATCTGGGCCTTCACCACCACCACCGGGTTGCCGGTGGCCTCCACGAGCGGCGCCACCGCGCTCGCCGCCTCGGCGGCGGTGACGGCGGGACGGCTCACCGGGACCGCCACCCCGCGGGCCGCCAGCAGCTGCTTCGCCTGGTACTCGTGGATCTTCATGTGTGGGGTCCTTCGTCGCTCCCCTGCCCCACATGATCCCCCACCCAGGCGACGATGTCGTCGAGCGGGGTGCCGGGGGTGAAGATCCCCTCCATGCCGGCGTCCTGCAGCGTTGCGACGTCGTCGGCGGGGATGATGCCGCCCCCGAACACGACGATGTCGCCGGCGCCGTGGTCGTCCAGACCGTCGATCACCCGCCGAAACAGGGGGAGATGGGCCCCCGAGAGCACCGACAGCCCGACGGCGGCGACGTCCTCGTCGACGGCGGCGGCGACGATCTGCTCGGGGGTCTGGTGCAGGCCCGTGTAGATCACCTCGTATCCGGCGTCCCGCAGCGCCCTGGCGACGACCTTGGCGCCCCGGTCGTGGCCGTCGAGACCGGGTTTGGCGATGAGGATGCGGGTGGGCATTGCGGGCCGAGGTTAGTCGTCGCCCTTCCCACTCTCCGGGGGGCGGGGAGGGCCTAGGCCTTCTCCAGCGGCGCCCAGGCGAGCATCAGCGTCTTGGTGCCCTGCCGGTCGAAATCGACCACCGCCTCGGCCCGGTCGCCGGTTCCGATGACCTCCCGCACCGTGCCGGCGCCCCAATGGGTGTGGCGGACCCGATCGCCTCCGGCGAGGTCGATCCGGGCGACGGTGGGCCGGCGGCTGCTGGACTCCATCGACGGCTTCCTGGTCCGCTTCACCTGGTGGGTGAGGCGGCCCGGGATCTCGCCGAGGAACCGGCTCGCCGGGTTGTAGTTGTTGGTGCCGAACAGGTTGCGGCTCCACGCCCGGGTGAGGAACAGCCGTTCCATCGCCCGGGTGATGCCGACGTAGCAGAGGCGCCGCTCCTCCTCGAGCTCGGTCGGGTCGCCGAGGGAACGCATGTGCGGGAAGACCCCGTCCTCCATCCCCACCATGAACACCACCGGGAACTCGAGGCCCTTGGCGTTGTGGAGCGTCATCAGGGTGACGGTCTCGTCGGGCTGGTACGAGTCGACGTCGGCGACGAGGCTGACCGACTCCAGGAACAGCTCGACCCGTCGCAGACCGTCGAGCTCCTCCCACTCCGCCGGGCCCAGGCTCACCGGCCCGGTCTCCTCGAACTCGGCGGCGGCCGACACCAGCTCCTTGAGGTTCTCCTCGCGCCCCATCGCCTCGATGCTGCGCTCGGCGCGCACCATGTCGAGATACCCGCTCTCGGTGAGGATCGCCTCGAGGGCGGCGCGGGGCCCTGCGGTGGCGGCCGCGCCGAGATGGTCGAGCAGCGCCACGAACTCGGCGATGGCCCGCTGCGCCCGCGCCGAGAGGGCGGGGTTGTCGGCTGCGGACCGCAACGCCTCGTGGAACGCGATCCGCTCCCGCTCCGCCTGACGGTCGAGGTGGGCGACGCTGGTGGCGCCGATCCCCCGCTTCGGCATGTTCACGATGCGCTTCACCGCCACCACGTCGTCGGGATTGACCACGGCCCGCAGGTAGGCGAGTACGTCCTTGACCTCGCG
>JASFUV010000105.1:0-5295 GCA_050050155.1 Acidimicrobiia bacterium
CTGGTGGGGCGGGCGGGGCGCCCCTAGTCGAGCAGGGCCCGATACCAGTCGCGCACGTCGGGCGCGGGCCAGGCGAAGCGACGCCGCAGCTCCGGCGCCGCCTCACGGGCCGCCTCCTGCATCGTGCCGTCCGCGAGAACGGAGGTGACGGCTGCGGCAAGGGCGGCAGCGTCCCCGGGCGGAACGAGCCGGATCCCGGCTACCCCGGTGGCGAGCCGGCGGGTGGCGGGGAGATCGGACGCCACCACCGGGACCCCGAGGGCGAGGTACTCGAGGATCTTGGTGGGGAGCGATTCGCGGTAGTTGGGCAGGTCCAGCAACGGCGACAGCGCCACCCGAGCCTGCGCCACCCGGGGCAGCGCCTCTGCGTGCGGAAGGAAGCCGGGCAGGTCGAGGGAGACGTTGCCGGCGGCGGCCTGCTGTTCGAGGCGAGCCGCCAGGTCAGGACGGCACCGTCCGATGGCGAGGAGGGGCGGCGGGTCCGGGAGCCTGGCGAGCGCCGCCACCGCCACCTCGATGCCCCGATCGACGGTGACGTCACCGAGGTAGACGACGGGCCCTGCCACCGGCGGCGCCGCGGGGAGGGCGGGGAGGTCGTGCAGGTAGTTGGGGAACACCGGATGGTCGCGGCGCAGCAGGGTGCGGTAGCCGGGTTCCGCCAGGGTGATCGGCATCAGGCGTTCCGCCGTCCGCAACACGAGCCTGCCCAGCGCCGCAGTCGGGCGGCGCAGCAGCTTCGGGACCCACCGCTTCGTCCTGATCTGGGCGGGGAGGTTCTCGTGGAGGTCGAAGACGATCCGGCGTCGCAGCAGACGGGCCAGGAGCGCTTCGGGCAGCAGCTCGGGGTCGTGGAGCGAGGCGAGGTCGTAGCGTCCCGCCAGGATCAGGCGGGCGGCGCGCAGGTGGCGCCGCATCCTCCCCCCCGGCAGCGGGACCCATTCCAGGCCGGTGGCGTCGGCAGGTCCGGGCGCCGCGGTGGCGTAGCGGACGTCCCACTCGGAAGCGAGGGTGGCGATGAGCTTGGCACGGATCCGGGGGTCGTCGGCCGGGTGGACCGGCGTCACCACCAGGAGCCGGGGTCTCACAGCGCGACGACGTTGGGGAGGTCGAGCCCGGCGCGTCGGTAGGCGCCGCGGGCGTCGAGCACCACCGGCACCGCGGCGGCGATGGCGGCCAGGTCGAGCACGGCGTGGTCGGTGAGGATGGCGGCCAGCTCGTATCCGTCGAGGGGGGCGTCGGCGGCGACGGCGGTGAACCCGTGCGCCTCGACCCCGGCCCTGCCGACGACGGGATCGAGGACGGTCACGTCGGCGCCGCGGCGTTGCAGCTCGTGGAGGACCTCGATCGAGGCGGACTCGCGGTCGTCGGCGATGTCGGGTTTGTAGGAGATGCCGACGCCGAGCACCTTGGTCCCGAACACGGGAAGGCCGCGGGTGTTGAGCAGGTCCGCCACCCGGCCCGCGGTGTACGACGGCATCTTGGTGTTGACCTGTTCGGCGAGATCGATGAACCGGGTGGCGAAGTTGGCCTCGCGGGCTCGCCACGCCAGGAATTGAGGATCGAGGGGGATGCAGTGGCCGCCGACGCCGGGGCCCGGGTAGAACGCCTGGAACCCGAATGGCTTGGTGGCGGCGGCGTCCACGACCTCCCAGATGTCGATGTCGAGCTCGTGGGCGAGCTGGGCCATCTCGTTGATGAGGCCGATGTTGACGGCGCGGTAGGTGTTCTCGAGCAGCTTGGCCATCTCCGCGGCGCGGGCGGAGGACACGGGATGGACCGCGGCGACGATGCGGCGGTAGGCGGCGGCCGCGACCTCGGTGGAGCGCGCCGTCACCCCTCCGACGACCTTGGGGATCTCGCCGGTCTTCATCTCGGACCCGGGAGATACCCGCTCGGGCGAGAACGCCACGTAGACGTCTTCGTCGAGCACGAGCCCTCCCCCGGTGGCGGCGGGGACCAGGATGTCCTCGGTGGTGCCCGGGTAGGTGGTGGATTCGAGGGAGATCAGCATCCCGGGACGGACCACCCGGCTCACGGTTGCGGCGGCCGCCTGGATGTAGGACAGGTCCGGTTCCCGGTTGCGGCCGAGGGGGCTTGGAACGCAGATGAAGAGGGCGTCGGCGTCGGAGAGCCGGTCGGGGTTCGAGGTGATCTCGAGCCCGGAGGAGAGGGCGGCGGCGAGTTCCTCGTTGGAAACGTCCTCGACCGACGAGACGCCGTCGCGGAGGGCGGCGGCGCGCTCCTCGGATCGGTCGTAGCCGATCGCGGTGAGGCCGTGGTTCACCATCGTCACGGCGAGGGGGAGGCCGACGTAGCCGAGGCCGATGACCCCACCGGTCCACCGGTCGTCGGCGAAGGAGGCAGCGCGATCAGACATGCGTGTTCACCTCGGGCGCGGAGGGAAAGAGACCCGCGAAGTGTAGACCGGTCAGGCGCCTGCGCCGGTCAGTGCCCGGTCGAGGAAGGACGCCATCTCGTCGCGCCGGACCGCGTCCGCCGGGCAGTACCGGTCGTTGTCGGGCGGGTTACAGCCGAAGGTGACGGCCGCGGTGGCGAGGCGGTCGATGTCAGCCTCGAAGATCGAATCGTCGTCATCGACGAAGCGATCACCCTCGCCGCCGTCGGTGTAGGCGAAGGCCCGGACCAGGAAGGCGGCCATCTGTTCGCGGGTCACGGCCTGATCGGGGCAGTACCGGTCGTTGTCGGGCGGGTTGCAGCCCCGGGTGATCCCGGCTGCGGCGAGGCGGTTGATGTCGGCTTCGAAGATCGAGTCGCCGTCGTCGACGAAGGCGTCCTGGTCGGTGGCGGGGAGGTCGAGGGCTCGCACCAGGAAGGCGGCCATCTCGCCTCGGGTCACGGAGCCGGTGGGGCAGTACCGGTCGTTGTCGGGCGGGTTGCAGCCGTAGGTGATCCCGCGTGCCCAGATGGCGGCGATGGCGTCGTAGTGGACCGAGTCGACGACGTCGACGAAGGGCGGCGGCGGCTCTTCGAGGCCGACGCCGAAGTAGATCGACTTGAGACCGAAGGTGCTCTTCACCCACGCGCTGGTCTTGGCGATGGTGGCGACGGTGCCGCCGGCAACGCCGGTGAACTCGACGGTGTGGGCGCTCCCGGAGGTGTTGCGGGCGCTGACGCGCACCGAGATGAGCTCGTCGAGGCCGGCGGCAGCCGCGACGGTGGTTGCGGCGACGGTCTTGGTCCACGCCGCGTTGCCGTTGAGGGCCGGATCGAGGGACCAGTGATCGTCGACCGACGTGTAGTACTCCCTGCGGTCCCATCCGCTCCAGATGTCTTCGATGTTCTCGGTGGCGCCGCCGGACGACGAGGAGTAGTAGGCCCGCACCACGTGGTTGTTGGGGGCGTCGGGGTGGGTCAGGACTTCACCGGCGGTCTCGTTGGCGGCCTGGATCCATTCCGTCTGCCCGGAGCCGCCGTGGCCCCAGCCGACGTAGCGCTGGTCGGTGGTGTCGTCGCGGACGTGGCACCAGCGGGCACACGAGTTGTCGCCCGGGGTGCCCCGGTAGATCTGGAGCTCGCGGGCGTAGGAGCGGGCCGCCACCGCCTGGGCGGCGAGGGCCTCGTAGCCGTCGTTGGAGTCCAGGCCCCAGTAGTAGGGCATCTCGGAGATCCCGAGGATGTAGTCGTCGATGTCGAGTTCGACCGAGAGGTCCATGCCGCCCGGCCCGAGCCGGAGGTGCATCGTGCCCCGCCCGTAGCGACATGGCGGGTAGCTGGTCGGGGCCGTGTTCCAGTTGGCGAGGGTGCAGCCTTCGATCTCGACGAGGCGGGTCGGCTCGTCGATCCAGCCGTCCCACTCCAGGTCGAGGTTGCAGGGACCCGGGCCGGGGGCCGGTTCGATGGCGGCCCCGCCGGGGGCGTACAGGACCGGGGTGCAACTGTCGTCGCCGTCCCAGGTGATCTCGAGGCGGGCGCCGGGGTCGAGGTCCCACCGCTCCTCCGCCGGGTCGCCGGGGTTGCGGATCACCGTGACGGGGACGGGGGTGGCGCCGGCGTCGCCGGCGTAGGCGGAGGCGACCACCGCAAGGCCGAGGTCGCTGCGGTCGTATTCGAGGTTGACCCAGAGGGGATCGGCGGCCGCGACGTCGCCTTCGCCGAGCACACCGATCTGGGCTCCGGTGAAGAAGTGGGTGAGGATCTCCTCGTAGCCGGCGCCCTCTTTCGACATGCCGTAGGCGCCGTACTGGCTGAGCCCGACCCCGTGGCCCCAGCCGGCGCCGGTGAAGGTCACCGTGGTGTCCTCTTCGGCGGCGGCGGCGGGGAGGCCCACCGGCCCGGCGGTGAGGGAGGCGAGCAGCGCCGTCACGAGGAGCATGCGGGGCGCGGCATGACGTGATCGGGACCGTCCATGCGACATGCTCATGGCTATCGACTCCCTCCGATGCCTGCTTGAGGCCCCACCCTTCCCCGGAATGTTGCTACATCCGGCCGCCAATGTCGCCTTCCCGCCGTCGCGTGCCTCCAACCCTGGGCTCCAGTACACGGTTTTGCGGCCTCTCAACCCTGGGTTGCAGTACACGGTTCTGCGGCCTCTCAACCCTGGGTTGCAGTACACGGTTTTGCGGCCTCTCAACCCTGGGTTGCAGGCATCTCAGGGGAGGAGGGGGAGGGACCGCGCCAGGAAGCTGGCGGTCTCGTCACGGGTGAGGGTGCGGTCGGCGCAGAAGCGGGTGTTGTCGGGCGGGTTACAGCCGTAGGTGATGCCTGCCGCGGCCAGGCGGTTGATGTCGGCCTCGAACACGGAGTGGTCGTCGTCGACGAACCAGTCCCGTCCGCCGTCGTCGTGCAGGCCGAATGCCCGCACCAGCAGCGCCGCCATCTCCCCCCGGGTCAGGTCGGCGCCGGGGCAGAAGGCGTCGTTGGCCGGTGGATTACAGCCGACGGTGATCCCCGCCGCCGCCAGCCGGTTGATGTCGGCCTCGAAGATCGAATCGTCGTCGTCGCCGAACCAGTCCCGCCCCCCGTCGTCGCTCAAACCGAGCGCCCGCACCAGCAGCGCCGCCATCTCCCCCCGGGTCACGAGACGCCGCGGGCAGTAGTCGTCGTTGTAGGGCGGATTGCAGCCCCGGGTGATGCCGGTGGCGGCGATGGTCTCGATCGCCTGTTCGTGGACGTTGCCGTCATCGTCACGGAAGGTCCCGTCGAACACGTACGGCGGGCTGTCCGGGTCGCATTCCCAGGAGGCGGTGCGTTGCCAGGTGGTGAGCCCGACGCCGGCGAGGGGGACGTCACCGAGGCGGACGCTCAGATCCCCGGTGGTGTCGAACAGGAACAGGT
>JASFUV010000106.1:0-5259 GCA_050050155.1 Acidimicrobiia bacterium
GCGAGTTCGTTGCCGGGATCCCGGAGTGGGGGGTGTCGATCGGCCTCGTCGTCGCCGGAAGGCCGGTCGCCGGCGGCATCCTCAACCCGACGGCCGGCCTCCGCGTCGTCGGTTCGGTCGACGACGGGGTGGTCGTCAACGGGGAGCCGGCCCGGACGACGGGACGCACCGACCTGCGGGGAGCGGTGGTGCTGGCGTCCCGCAGCGAGGCGAAACGGGGGGAGTGGCAGCGGTTCATCGCCACCGAGATCTCGGTGCGCACCATGGGTTCGGCGGCCTTCAAGCTGGCCGCGGTGGCTGCGGGCTGGGCCGACGCCACCTGGACCCTGGTCCCCAAACACGAGTGGGACGTGGCGGGCGGGGCCGCCCTGGTGGTGGCCGGCGGCGGGGCGGTGTTCGGCCCCGACGGTGAGGAGATCACCTTCAATCAGGCCAATCCGAAGCTGACCGGGTTCGTGGCGGTCGCCGGGGGCCTCGCCGATCCGGTGAAGGCGTTCCTGAAGTCCTTCCGCTGAGTCTTTCGTCTTCCTGTCGTCCCCCCTTGTCAATGTCGAGACTGGGGAGACGGTTGGCAGGTGTGCGGACCCTGTCGTCCCCCCTGGGATGAGGGGGGACCGGAGAGCGAAGCGATCCGAGGGGGGTCGCGGTGATGTCACCGCACGGTGACCCTCCCCGAATCAGACGCCACCTTCGGTGGCGCTTCTTCGACCCTCCCGGCACAGCAGAGAGGGTGGGAACAGGCCCCCGGACCGCGGGTGCGTTGTCGTATCCTTCCTCCTGGCCCACAATGTGCCCATGGGCAGGCGTGAGGGACCGCAGAGCGGAGGCGATGGCACGGGAGCGGTGCGTGCCCTGCCCCCCACCCCGGTAGCCGGAACCCCGCCGCCCCGCCGGCCGGCCTCCTCGTTGTTGGCGCCGGGCGTGGTGGTGCTGGCGGCAATCGCCGCCGTTGCGGTCCTCGGGGTGAGTGGCGACTCGGCGACCACCACGACCACCACGACCACCACCACGATCCCCGACGAGGCGGCCTCGCCGATTCCGGATGTGGTGGAGCTGGGAAACGACAGGATCGACCCCGACATCGAGTGGGCGCCGTGGCTGCCGGAGTCGGGATCCATCCTGTCGATCGGCGTCGTCGGGTCGACGGTGACCGCGGTGGGATCCGATGCCGCACGGGCCGCCATCTGGACGCTGGATCCCACCGGCGAGCGGCGGTCACTGCCGGGAGTCGATCCCGGCGACTGGGAAGCGTCGCAGGTGTCGGTGCTGGCGCCGAACGCGGACGGGGGGGCGGTGGCGCTGGGCCGCGCCGTTGGGGACCTCTTTGGCGTGCCGATGTGGGAAGCGACATCGCCCGACCAGTGGACCTACCTCGGAGAGGAGGACGGCTTGGCCGGGATCGAGGTGGCTGATGCCGCCTGGGGTCCGGCCGGCCTCATCGTGCTCGGTAATCAGGTCAGCGACGACGGGTTGAGCGCCAGCCAGGGAATCTGGGAGGCCGACGAGAGTGGCGTCTGGCACTCCGTGCCCCTTCCGATCGATCCCCGTGCCGGCTTCCGCTTCTTCTCGATCACCGGCGCGGAGGACGGCTACGCCATCGGCGGTCACTTCGTCAGCGCGGTGGAACCGGACAGAAGGGATTTCCGCCCCGTCGTCCTCACCTCGGGTGACGGTGTGACCTGGGACGCCGTCGGTGCAGCAGACTCGGCGTTGCTTCCCTTCGACGAGGGCGGCGCCATCATCGACATCGTCGGCTCGTCGGACGGACTGACCGCGGTCGGGTACGTCAACCGGGGGAACGCCTATGACGCGGCGGTGTGGCGTTCCCCCGACCGTGCGACCTGGTACCGGGTCGGCATCGACGACCCCGCCTTCGACCTGGCACCGATCGAGATCGAGGTACAGGCGATCCAGACCGGTGATGAGGGGGCGGCCGCCTCCCTGGTGATCGGCGGCGACGGGGTGCAGGTCGAGGTCGGCACCCGGATCCGAGGACTTGGCTTCGACGCCGAGGTGACCGCCATCCTCCCCGACCGCGTCGTCCTCGACGTGGCAGGTGAGACGGAGCGCATCACCGCCGGCTCGACGGCGAGCTTCGAGCGCAACAGCTCCCTGTACGGGATCGCCGTGTCCGGCACCCGGTGGGTGGCGGTGGGGAGCGTCGGCGCCGTTCCGGCGGCGTGGTGGTCGATCGACGGGGGTGCCAGCTGGCAGATGTCGGCCCTCCCGGTGCAGCTGCCCGATCAGGTATCGAACGTCAGGGGCATTGCAATAGGCGTGGCGATGGTGGGCATCGACGTCGTCGTGGTGTCGAGGGGCGGCGACGCCGGCACCCAGATCTCCCACGGCGTGTGGCGCCACGTCGGTCGAGACGCCGATGTCTTCGCCGCCGACGCCATAGGTCGCGTCCCGCAATTCCTCGCGGCACTCTTCACCAACGGGATCTGGCCCACGGCGTCCCTCTCCTCCGACCTCGCGGAGTCCGCCGAATTCAGCCTCCCCACCCTGGGCGGGATCGCCCTCGATTGGCGGGACGAGGCAACCGGTGAGGTCGATCAGGCCGCTGTGGCGGACACCGCCTCCTACCTGGGTGCGCTGGGAGCCGAGGTCGAGGTCGACGGGTGCGCGGTGCTGCCGGTGCCGGACGGTGCGGAGACGGCAACGGTGACGTGCAGCTACCGGGCGTCGTCGCATCTGCTGTCGCTGCTCGGGATCGAGGAGGAGACCGGAACCGTCACCGCGCAGGTGGGCCTCGACGGGATCAGGTCGCTGGCCACCCGGGGCGCCGAATCGACCGATGCCTGGCTCACGCTGGCCGAATGGGCGGCCGACACCGACCGTGACGCGTTCGTCGCCACCGTCGGGTCGTTCGATCCCAACGGCCGTTGGCGGCTCGTTCCGACCATCGACGCCGCCGCGGCGCAGACCCATCTCGACCTCGCCGAGCGGTTCCCCGGCACGGCCATCTCGCTCGGGGACGATTCCATGGTGGAGACGGCGGCAGGGACGATCGCGTACCGCTGGGCCGATCCGCCCGATGTCGCCGGGCCGCTCATGTGGGTGGGAGACCGCTTTGTTCTCGCCGGGCAGACCACGACCGAACCCCTCGCCGTCTGGGAGTCGAGCGACGGCCTCGCCTGGACCCAGGGCACCGTCCCGGAAGGGGCGACATGGATCGACTTCATGGTCGACATCGACGGCAGCCGCGTCGCGGCGGGCCGGCGAGGCGAGACGCCGGCGGTGTGGGTCGAGTCGGCCGGTACCTGGCGTGCCGTCGACGGATTCACCCCTCCTGACGAGGCCGGGTTCGGAACCGCGCTGTTCGGAACATTGGTGGTGTACCGGGGCGACGCCTACATGACGGTGCTCGAGCCGGGTGACGACGGCGGCGCGGCGGTCGAGCTGTGGCGGATCGGTCCGGACCGTTCCGCCACCGTGGTCGATCTCTCCGCCGCCATCTCCGGGTTACAGCTCACCGACCGGGGGTTGCTCGTTTCCGACGACGGGCTGTTCTACGTCACCGGCTCCACCGCATCGACCACGTCGATATGGAGATCCGGCGACGGTACCCACTGGAATGAGCTGGCCTCCGGCCTGGACTTCGGAACCGCCAACGGGGTCGTCCTGCTCGACATCGAGACGACCGACCAGGGATTCCTGGCGGTGGCGGACCCCATCGACGCCTCATGGGCGACGATCGGGGGAGGGCGCAGCGGCCACATATGGCTCTCGGCGGACGGGCGACGGTGGACCCCGGCATTCGGCACCGCCGGCTCCCTCGTCACCGCCAGCGCAGTCGCGATCGGCCCCCTCGGAATCGTCACCGCCCGCGACTCGGTCATCGACCAGGGCAACGCCTGGATGCGGGTCTCCGCCGACGGGACCGGCTGGGACTTGGTCGGCTCCCTCATCGGCATCGACAACGGCGCGGGGCGAGCCTTCGTCACCCCGGTGGTGGGCGACGACACGGTGATCTTCCTGGTGGGAACGACCGGCGACGCCATCCGCCGCCCCCTGTCGCGGATGCTGGTGATGCAGGTCCCCGAACGCTGAGCTGCGGTCGTCCCCCCTGGGAACAGGGGGGACCGGAGAGGCGCCACCCGTTGGGTGGCGTTCGATCCGAGGGGGGTCGCGGCAGGGCACCGACGCCGTTCGTGGTTTCATGGAGAGCGACGGTCCTGCCGTCACACCGCGCCGCGGAGGAGAGAGGCCGGTGACCCGCGCCCTATCCTCGGGCGCATGAAGATCGCGGCCCGATCGGAGATCGCCCCCTTCTACGTGATGGAGGTGATGAAGGCGGCGGCGGAGCGGGCGGCCGCCACCGGCGACGTCCTCCACCTCGAGGTCGGTCAGCCCAGCACCCCGGCCCCGCAGAGTGTGATCGAAGCGGCCCGGCGCATCCTCGACGAGGACCGTCTCGGCTACACCGACGCCGCCGGCATTCCCGCCCTCCGGCGCCGCATCTCGCGCCACTACCGGGAACGCCATGACCTCGACATCGACCCCGACCGGATCGCGGTCACGGTGGGCGCCTCGGGCGGCTGCGTCCTCGCCTTCCTCGCCGCCTTCGACGCGGGAGACCGGGTGGCGGTGACCGAGCCCGGCTACCCCTGCTACCGCAACATGCTGGAGGCGCTCGGGATCGAGGTGGTGGGCCTCCCGGTCGGCCCCGAGACCCGGTTCGTGCCGACCACCGACCAGCTCGATGCCGCCGGCCGGCTCGCCGGCCTGGTGCTCGCCAGTCCCTCCAACCCGACCGGCACCACCCTCACCTCGTCGGAGCTGGAGACCCTCGCCGGTCACTGCGCCGCCGTAGGGATCCGGATCGTGGCCGACGAGATCTACCACGGCATCACCTACGGCGACCCGGCGCCCACCGCGCTGGCCTTCTCCGACTCGACGGTCGTGGTCCAGAGCTTCTCCAAGTACTACTCGATGACCGGATGGCGTCTCGGATGGCTGGTGGTGCCCGTCGAGCTGATCCGTCCGGTGGAACACCTCGCCCAGAACCTGTTCATCTCGGCGCCGTCGCTGTCGCAGCACGCCGGGATCGCCGCCTTCGACTGCGCCGAGGAGCTCGACGGGAACGTGGCCCGCTACGCCACCAACCGGGCCGTCCTCCTCGAGGCCTTCGAGCGGGCCGGTCTCGCCCAACTCGCTCCGCCTGACGGCGCCTTCTACCTCTACGTCGACGTCTCCCAGCTCACGGACGACAGCCCGGCCCTGTGCCGCGCCTGGCTCGACGAGCTGGGTGTGGCA
>JASFUV010000107.1:0-5230 GCA_050050155.1 Acidimicrobiia bacterium
TCCACGACGACATCGACCACATCCACCACCACGACTGCGACCACCACGACCACGACTCCGGCGACCACCACGAGCACTGCCGTGACGACCACCTCGGAGGCGGCGACGACGACGACCTCAACAACGACCTCGACCACCCCGACGACCACCACGACCCCGGCGCCCGCCGCGTCCCTGGCGGGCCGGGTCATCGTGATCGACCCGGGGCACAACGGGCAGAACTACGCCCACCCCGACGAGATCAACCAGATCGTCGACATCGGCAACGGCACCAAGGCCTGTAACACCACCGGGACCGCCACCGCAGACGGATACGCGGAGGCGACCCTCAACTGGGAGCTGGCGCTGGTGACCAAGGACCGGCTCGAGGCGCTCGGCGCAACCGTGGTGCTCACCCGGCAAGACAACGACGGGTGGGGGCCCTGCATCACCGAGCGGGCCGCCATCGGCAACGACGCCCACGCCGACGCGGTGGTGTCGATCCACGCCGACGGCGCCGCGGCCGACGGGCGCGGCTTTCACGTCATCTACCCGGCCACCATCGACGGGCTCACCGACGACATCGCAGCGGCGTCCCTCCGGCTCGCCGAGGCGCTGCGGGCGGCGTTCCAGGAGACCGGGATGCCGATCTCGAACTACACCGCAAGCGACGGCCTCTCCCGCCGCAGCGACCTCGGCGGGCTCAACCTGTCGGACGTCCCGGTGGTGTTCCTCGAGGCGGGCAACATGAAGAACGCGGCGGACGTCGCCCTCCTCCTCGATCCCGCGTTCCGGGACAGGGAGGCGGACGCCATCGCCGCCGCGCTGGTGGACTTCCTCAGCGAGTAGGGGCGGTCCTCGTCACGGCTGCCGGGTGCACGGCACACCCCCCTCGGCTCACTCGCCGGCCGGGTCGTCGATCTCGTCGGGATGAGGGCGCCACCCTCCGCCGGACTCGCTCATGGCGAGCCGGAAGTGCCCGGTCCCGCCATCAGCCGTCCCATCCGGTCATCTTGGCGAGCAGCGTGTACCAGGCCTCGCCCTTGCGTTCGCAGTTTCCCATCCGGGAGTGGGCACAGCCGGTGGCGTCATTCGGCCAGGTGCACTCCACCGGCATGCCGTGGTAGGTGCACTGCACCTCGGAGCCGTCGAGATACGACTCGATGTCGGCGAAGTCGAACATCCACTTCCCGTGGAGCGCGGCGTAGTCCCGCACCATCTGGTTGTTGCGTTGCAGGATCTCGTTCTCGGCGTCCCCGTAGAGGTACTCGCTGTAGGCGCCTCGCAGGTGGCCGGTCATGTAGATGAACTGCACGTCGGGATACTTCGCCTCGAGGGCGGTCATGTCGGCGAGATACTCCTGCACGTCCTCCACCGAGTTGCTCGACTGCTGGCCGCACCAGGACCAGATCACGACCTCCGTCTCGGGATGGTTCGCCAGCCACTCGTCCGTCTGCGGTTCCCAAATGTCGTAGCCGAGGTCGGGTGACGTCTCGACCAGGTTGGTGAGATGCCACTCCGCCGGCATGGTGTTGACGCCGGTGACGAGCTGGCTGCCGTGGGAGGTGTGCCCGTAGTAGATGTGGAGGTCGGCGACGGCGGCGACGACGTCGCCGGGGATCGACGCGTAGGCGTCGACGAACGTGTGGTCGGCGGTCCGGCCCTCCGCGGCCGGGACGATCACGGGTTCGGGTTGGCCGAAGGCGCGGTGTAAGAAGGCGGCCATCTGCTCGCGGGTGGTGACCGCGGTGGGACAGAACATCGTGTTGTCCGGCGGGTCACACCCCACCGTCACCCCCGCCGCCGCCAACCTCTCGATGTCGGCCTCGAAGATCGACGTGTCGTCGTCGACGAAATCGGTCATGCCGGAATCGGTGTAGTCGAAGGCGCGGACCAGGAACGCCGCCATCTCGCCGCGGGTCACAGGCCGCTCCGGACAGAAACGATCATTGTCGGGCGGGTTGCAGCCCAGTGTCACCCCCGCCGCCGCCAACTTCTCGATGTCGGCCTCGAAGATCGACGTGTCGTCGTCGACGAAATCGGTGCTCCCGGGATCCGTGTAGTCGAACGCCCGGACCAAGAACGCCGCCATCTCCGCCCGGGTGACCGGATCGTCGGGACAGAACCGGCTGTTGACGGGCGGGTTGCAGCCCATCGTGATGCCCTCACCGGCAAGCCACGCGACCGCGGTGGCGAACGGATCGGTCGCGGCGACGTCGGTGAACACCTGCGGCACCGCCGCACCGGCCGGTTCCGCCGGCACCGCCCCGACGACTCCCACCACCATCACGACCGCGGCGACTGCTGACACGAGGCGACCCATACCGAACCCTCCAGATACTCGGAACGGTGCCTCCTACGACCCGCGATCGAACGTATCAGAGGGTCGCCTCGCCGACAATGAGTCGTGCGCCCTGTCTGCGGGTCGCTGAGGCCTCAGGTGAAAACCGCCTCGATGCGTTCCTTGATCTCGGGGGTGAGGGCCTCGAGCACCTCGAGCGCCGCCATGTTCTCGGTTACCTGCTCCGGGCCGCTGGCGCCGGTGATGACCGAGCTGACGTGGGGGTTGGAGGCGGCCCACGCCAGCGAGAGCTGGGCGAGGGAGCATCCGATCTCGGCGGCGATCACCTTCAGCTCCTGCACCTTGGCGTTGGCGTCCCGGTTCTCGAGCTTGTCGCGCAGCCATCCGACCGCGGCGCCGCGAGTCCCGGCCGGGACGCCGTCGAGGTACTTGCCGGTGAGCAGGCCGGATGCGAGCGGGCTGAAGGTAGTGAGACCCGTTCCTAGATCCTCGTAGAGCCGGGCGTACTCCTGCTCGACCCGGTCGCGGCGGAACAGGTTGTACTCGGGCTGCTCGACGACCGGCTTGTGGAGGTGGTGACGCTCGGCGATTTCCCAGGCGGCGCGGATCTCGTCGGCCTTCCACTCC
This sequence comes from Acidimicrobiia bacterium, assembly GCA_050050155.1. Classification (GTDB taxonomy): domain Bacteria; phylum Actinomycetota; class Acidimicrobiia; order Spongiisociales; family UBA5794; genus CAYQEC01. Next base: position 2,909 of record JASFUV010000107.1, read on the forward strand.
GAGGTGCCCCAGTACAGCGCCTTGCCGGATGTGACGATGTCCGACATCGCCCACACCGTCTCCTCGATCGGGGTCTCCGGGTCGGCCCGGTGGCAGTAGACGAGGTCGACGTAATCGAGCCCGAGCCGCTCCAACGACCCGTCGATCGCCTGCATCAGGTACTTGCGGTTGAGGGTCCAGTGGGTGTTGGGGGTGTCGAGGATGCCCCAGAAGAACTTGGTGGACACCAGGTACGAGGCGCGGGGCCAGCCGAGCACCTCGAGGGCGGCGCCCATCACCTGCTCCGATTTGCCTCCGGCGTAGACCTCGGCGTTGTCGAAGAAGTTGACGCCTGCGGCACGGGCCTCCTCCATGCAGGCGATGCTCTGGTCGACATCCTGCGATTCGCCGAACGTGAGCCACGAGCCGAGGGAGAACACGCTCACCTTGACGCCGGAGCGTCCCAGCCTGCGGTACTTCATCTCCATCGGTGGCCTTTCCTTGGAGGGTCCATGATGGTGGTGGTCGCGACCCTGCTCAAGCGCGTTGACAAAGATGATCGGTTGACAGGGACCGGCCCACGGTATAGAAAGGAAACCAAGATCGTTTCTAGTTTCCGGGTGGATCTCATGGGCGTTGACCGCAAGGAAGAGATCGCAGACGTCTTCCAGAAGCACTTCGACCACTTCGGCTACAAGAAGGTCACGGTCGACGAGATCGCCCGCGAACTGAAGATCAGCAAGAAGACGATCTACCAGCACTTCAACACGAAGGAGGAGATCTTCTACTTCGTCGTCAGCCGTGTCGCCCGCCGCTACGTCGCCTCCATGACCCGCAAGCTGGAACCGTGCCCGACGGTGCGCGACAAGGTCACCCGGCTCATCCACCTCATCTTCGCCGAGACCCGGCGGTGGCTGAAACAGAACGACGCCTTCGAGTTCCGGTACAAGTTCGAGATCGCCGAACTGGCGTTCAAGGACGCTTTCAACGAACTGATCGCCGCTCTACTGATCGAGGGCGTCGAGAGCGGCGAGCTTCACGATCTGGACGTCGCGATGACCGTGCGCTTCATCAACGGGGTCATGTCCGAGAGCATGCGGGCCCTCTCGATGGATCGTTCGTTGCCGGTGGAGGAGCAGACCGTCGCGGCAGTGGGGAAGCTGCTGTCGTGACTCTCTTTTTTTGCCATAGAGAAACCCGAAACGAATTTCGTTTCCCGTAGAAGCCGAGAGGAAGAAGACCACCGCCATGATCGACTATGCCATCCAGAACATCCTCCACCGTCGAACCCGCAGCCTGCTCACCGTCTTGGGGGTCGCCATGATGATCACTCTCGTCATCGTCATGACCGCCATCGTCGAGTCGCAGGACCGCACCATGGACGCCCATGCCGCGGCCGCGGCGGACAAGCTCAACGTCCAGCCGCTCATGGCGGGAGATGCCTACCCGGCAGAGGGCGTCGACCTGGGCGAGGCCGAGGCCGACAGGGTGCTTCGAGCCGTGTCTGCCTCCTCCGCCGGTCCCGGCTCCGGCAAGACGTTGTACTTCGAACTGGAGCCGCCGCCGTTTCCCAACCAGCCGCCCGAGGTACTCCTCGCCGGCGTCGAGCCGGGTCACGAGGAGGCGTTCACCGCCTCTGCCACCAGCCAGGTTCGGGCCGCCACCGGGAGCGCCAGCTTCGATTACAACGTTTCCGGCTCCGTCATCCTCGGAGCCCGGGCAGCCGCCACCCTCGACGCCGTCGTCGGCGGCACCGTCACCGTGCTCGACGAGCCCTTCGTCGTCGCCGGGGTGCTCACGGCATCCGACGACCTCGTCGTGGACAGAGCGGTGATGATGCCGCTCGCCGCTGCCCAGGACCTGCTCGGGAAGCCGGGGTACGTATCGTCGGTCATCCTCACTCCCGCCGACGAGGAGGCGACTCGCCGGGTGCTGGAGAGCGACTTCCCCGACCTGCACGTCGTCGACAGTGCCGCGACCCGCCAGACCGTCGAGGACGGCATCCGGGTCTTCGCCAACCTCGTCAACTCGGTGGCCCTGGTCGTGGTGGTGTGCGCAAGCCTGTTGTTGATGACCGTGATGCTCATCACCGTCAAGGAGCGCACCCGGGAGATCGGGGTATTGCGCGCCATCGGTGCCTCCACCGGTGGGGTGGTCCGCTCGGTGCTGTGGGAGATCTTCTTCCTGAGTGCCCTTGGCAGCCTCATCGGTGGCGCCGTCGCCGGGCTCGTCATGCGCTTCGGCCTCACCGAGAACATCTTCGACCTGCGCCACATTCTCACCTGCCTGCCGGTGGCGGTGGTGCTCACCGTGCTCTCCGGGGTGCTGCCGGCGCTCCGGATC
>JASFUV010000108.1:0-5177 GCA_050050155.1 Acidimicrobiia bacterium
CAGACCCTGATCGAGCAATACGATGTGCGGACGCCGTCGGTCGACATTCCGGTCTCGACCCTGTCGGGCGGCAACCAGCAGAAGGTGATCGTGGCCAGGGAGTTCTCGCGCGACGTACACCTCGTCATCGCCTCCCAGCCCACCCGCGGCCTGGATGTCGGGTCGATCGAGTACATCCACAAGCGGATCGTCCAGCAGCGGGATCAGGGTGCCGCGGTGATCATCGTCTCGACCGAACTCGACGAGGTCATGGCGCTGTCCGATCGCATCCTGGTGATGTACCGAGGCGGGATCGTGGCGGAGCGGCGGCCGGTGGAGACCACCAACGCCGAGTTGGGCCTGTTCATGGCGGGAGCGGCGGTATGAGCACCGACGGACCCGACCGCCCCGACGCCGGCATCCCCGAGGAGGAGATCCCCGAGGACGAGGCTCGCGACGGCGAGGTGCTCGAGGACCGGCGGGGCGGCTTCTGGCAGGCGGTCGCTCCGCGCCGCATCGACTGGCGCTCCGCCCTCCTGGTGCCGCTGCTGGCGGTGATCGCGGCGCTGGGCATCGGGGCCATCGTCATCGCGCTCACCGAGGGGCCCGGCGAGATCCTCACCGCGTACGGGGCACTCGGGAAGGGCGCCTTCCTCGGCTGGCGCCCCATCTCCGAGACCCTCACCTATGCCACCCCGGTCATCCTGGCAGGACTCTCGGTCGCCATCGGCTTCAAGGCGGGACTGTTCAACATCGGCGGCGAGGGCCAGATGATCATCGGCGGCTTCTGCGCCGTCGTCGTCGGGTTCTCGTTCGACGGCCTCAGCCCGTGGCTCCACGTGCCCCTCGCGGTGCTCGCCGCCCTCGCCGGGGGAGCCGTCTGGGGCGGCATCCCCGGCTGGCTGCGGGCCAAGACCGGCGCCCATGAGGTCATCACCACCATCATGTTCAACTGGATCGCCATCCGGTTGCTCGACTACCTGCTCAAGACCTCGTTCGTGCGCAAGGCGGGCGAGCTGCGGCCGATCTCCAAGGAGGTGCTGCCGTCGGCCCGGCTGCCCCGGCTGCTCTCCTGGCTGCCGATCGACAACGCCGGCCAGCTCCGGGTCCACGTCGGGTTCCTCCTGGCCCTCGCGGCCGCCGGGTTCGTGTGGTGGCTGCTGGCGAAGACCACCATCGGTTTCGAGTTCCGCAGCGTCGGGCTCAACCCGGACGGGGCACGCTACGCCGGGATGAGCGTGACCCGCACCACCGTCGCCGTGATGGCGGTGGCCGGAGCCCTCGCCGGATTGGCGGGCGCCGGCGAGACCCTCGGCACCCTGGGGAGGGCGTCACCGGGATTCAGCGGCGGCACCGGATTCGACGCCATCGCCCTCGCCCTGCTGGGACGGTCGCATCCCGTCGGCGTCGTCCTTGCCGGATTGCTGTGGGGTGCGCTGCGCGCCGGGAGCAGGACCATGGACGCCCAGAGTGCAGTAGGGATCGACCTCATCGTCGTCGTGCAGGCGTTGATCATCGTGTTCATCGCGGCGCCAGCCCTGGTGCGCGCCATCTTCCGGGTGCGGACCGGTGAGGGCGTCCAGCAACTCACACGAGGATGGGGAGCGTGATCAGTCCCGAGACCGAAGCGCTGCGCACCCCGGCCGAGACGCGTCGGTCGCGCATCCTGGGCGTGTTCTACCTGCTCATGGCGTGGCTGGTGGCGCAGGTGTTCGCCATCGGCACCAACGGCGACGCCACGTTCCGCCTCGGCTCGTCCGACAATCCGCTCGACTGGACCGTGTCGGCGCAGGGTCTCGCCTGGGTCGTCACCGCCATCCTCGGCGCCCTCGCCGCCATCCACTTCATGCGCGGTCTGGGCAAGTGGACCAACGGGGTGCTCGGCGTGGCCCTCGGGATGTTCGTGCTCGCCTTCCTCGGCTGGGCCGCGGCCGGTGTACCCGACGGCTTCAGCCTCGTCGGGATGCTGCAGGCTTCGGTGATCAAGGCGACGCCGATCGCCTTCGGCGCCCTCTCGGGGGTGATGTGCGAGCGGGTCGCGGTGATCAACATCGGCATCGAGGGCATGTTGATCACGGGGGCCTTCGTCGGCGCCGTGGTCGCCACGGTCGTCAATCAGGCCGCCGGCATCCTGGCGGCGACGCTCGCCGGCGGCGTGCTGGCCCTGGGCCTCGCGGTGCTGTGCATCAAGTACCAGGTCGATCAAATCGTCGCCGGCGTCGTGATCAACATCTTCGCGCTCGGCCTGACCGCCTACCTCGGTTCGCAGTACCTGGTGAAGAACACCGCCAACCTCAACCAGCCGGGCCAGCTGTCGCCGATCAAGATCCCGCTGCTCGGCGACATCCCCGTGGTGGGAACGGTGCTGTTCAACCACACCATCTTCGTCTACGCCCTCTTCCTGCTGGTGGCGGCGATGACCTACGGCCTGTTCCGCACCCGCTGGGGTCTGCGGTCACGGGCGGTGGGCGAGCATCCAAGGGCCGCCGACACCCTCGGGGTGAACGTGCTGCGATCCCGCTACGTCAACGTGGTGCTCGGCGGGATGATCGCCGGGTTCGGCGGCGCCTGGTTCACGATCGGCAACGGGTTCCCCTTCAACGAGAACATGACAGGGGGGAGGGGCTTCATCGGCCTGGCGACGATGATCTTCGGCCGCTGGCACCCGGTGGGTGCGCTCGGGGCGGCCCTCGTGTTCGGGTTCGCCGATTCGCTGCAGGTGAAGCTGAGCATCCTCGACACCGGCATCCCCTCGGAGTTCCTACTGATGGCGCCGTACATCGCCGCGGTGGTCGTGGTCGCCGGGGTCGTCGGCAAGGCTCGGCCTCCGGCAGCCGACGGTCAGCCGTACGTCAAGGAGTGAGGAGATCGCGCCGGACGGCGCGATGGAGCAATCGGCACGGCTACTGGTCGGCGGTGTGGCCGAAGAAGCTCACCTCGGCGATGACGAGTTCCTCGAACGGCAGCTTGTCGCCGACCGGCTCGGAGGCATAGGTACTGAGCACCTTGAGTTCGAGCCGGTTCGTCTCCTGGCTGGCGATTTCGATCCGGTGCGGCCCGGGATCGTCGGGAATGGTGTTGGTGAACTCCAGTTCGTTGTCGTCCACCGTGATCTCGTAGCCCTTCATGCGGTAGTTGAGCCGGAAGCGGTCGAGGTCGCCGGTGATGCCCTGGATCTCGATGTAGGTGATCGCGACCGGTTGGGCAAAACGGAACGTGAGGGTGGCGTCTTCACCGCCGAGACTCTGATCCTGCCATTCAGTGGCCGGGTCACCGTCGATCAGGTCGTCGGCCGGGTAGCCGGGAAGGGTGGAGCTGGCTTCGACCGAGGTGGGGACGAGCTGGACGGAGGCGATCGCCTCGGTGGTGGAGGTGGTGGAGGACGTCGAGGTTCCTTCGGCTTCCCCGGAATCGCTGCGCCAGATGCTGCGGAGCCCGGCGAGGAGCAGCACGATGAGCACGACGCCGACCAGGACCCCGAGGGCCTTGGCGCCGGGTGTGGTGCGTCCCATGGGGGCGGGCGCGATGGGGAGGGGCTCTTTGGTGAGCCGGGCGCCGCATTGCTCACAGTGGCGGTTGTAGGCGGGATTCGGCGTCCCGCACGAGGGACAGTCGACCTGGGCGACGGGGGCTTCGGCCGGCGGCGGAGGCGGCTCGTAGGCCGCGGAGGAGGGGGACTCGGGGGGCGGTGGGCCCTCGTCGAGTTCGAAGGGTTCGAACAGATCGTCGAAGGAATCGAACTCCTTGTCGTTGTCCACGGGTCCTCCGGGTCGCGCACGAGCTGCCGGGACGGCCCGGCTATTGTGCCACGGATGACCCTGTTTGGTGCAGTACGTCCGGTCGAGCCGTGGTCTGCGGCGTCGGTGGTCGCCGGCGTGGTGCTGCTGGTCGTGGTGGTGGGGCTCATCGTTTGGCGGGTGCGCCGCTTCCTCCGCTCCTGATCGGAGCCGCTCTCGCGGCCCGGGCGGGACCCCCGATTCCGTGTCACACCGGCCCGATACGGTCGGGGTATGGGTCGAGAGTCGAGGAGCGTCTTCCGCTGCGGGGAGTGTGGCCACCAGAGCGTGCGCTGGATGGGGTTCTGCCCCCAATGCCGGGCCCAGGGGTCGGTGCGGGAGGTGCAGGCTCGGACGGCCGGTGGTGCCACCCCGATTCCACTGCACGAGGCGCTGGCGTCCGAGGCGCGGCGCATCCCGGTCGGCCTCTCCGAGTTCGATCGGGTCCTCGGCGGCGGGTTGGTCCCGGGCTCGGTGGTGCTCATCGGGGGTGAGCCGGGGGTTGGGAAGTCGACGCTGCTGCTGCAGGTGGCGGCGTCGGTGGGGAGTCGGGCCGACGCCTTGGTGGTGACCGCGGAGGAATCGCTGCCTCAGATCGCACTGCGGGCGCGCCGTCTCGGGCTCCCGGCCGACCGGATCTTCGTCCTGGCCGAGACCCGGGTGGAGACGATCGTGGCCGCCATCGAGGAGCACCGCCCTGCGGTGGTGGTGATCGATTCCGTCCAGACGGTCTCCACGGCCGCTGCTGCCGGGGGCGCCGGGGGCCCGGCCCAGGTGCGGGAGGCGACCGAGCGCCTCGTGGAGGTGTCGAAGCGGCTCGGGGTCGCAACGCTCCTCGTGGGCCACGTGACGAAAGACGGTGCGCTCGCCGGGCCGAAACTGCTCGAGCACGTCGTCGATGTGGTCCTCTCCTTCGACGGCGACGCGGAGCTCGGGGTCCGGGTCCTTCGGGGGATCAAGAACCGGCACGGGTCCACCCATCAGATCGGGTGCTTCGAGATGACCGGCACCGGCCTGGTCGAGGTGACCGATCCGGGGGGCCTCCTCGTCGACGAGCAGACGCTGCCGCTTCCCGGGACGGTGCTGTTCCCCGCGGTGCACGGGCGCCGGCCGCTCCTGGTCGAGATCCAGGCGCTGGTGGCCCGCACCACCACGCCGCAGCCGCGCCGGAGCGTCAAGGGTCTCGAGGCGGCCCGTGTTCACCAGGTGCTGGCGGTGCTGGAACGGCATGCCGGTCTCGTGTTGCACCAGCACGACGTCTACGTCAGCGTCGTTGGCGGGATCCAGGTCCGCGATCCCGCGGTCGACCTGCCGGTGGCGCTTGCGGTGGCGTCGTCGCTGTCGGGGCGCCCCCTCGGAGGCGCCGCGGCGTGGGGCGAGGTCGACCTGACGGGAAGGGTGCGGTCCGACCCGCACGGCGAG
>JASFUV010000109.1:0-5123 GCA_050050155.1 Acidimicrobiia bacterium
TTCCGGACCCCGCGCGCCATCCTCGACGCCGCCGTGCAGGTCACCTCGCGTGCCCTCCCCGGCGCCGCCGGGCCGGTCACGCCGGCGCCGGGCGACGGCCGGGTCGACGTCTACCGCTTCGGGCAACAGACCGAGGAAGCGGAGTGGATCGCCTCCGAAGTCCAGCGGCTCCACCTCGCCGAGCGCATCCCGTACGGCGACATGGCGGTGTTCGTGCGCAGCACCCGCCGCTTCCTCCCCGATCTCTCCCGCTCCTTGGAGCGGCGTCGCGTCCCGCACGATCTCCCCGGCTCGCGGCTCGCCGATCAGCCTGCGGTTCGTTTCGTGCTCGACACGGTGGTCGCCGCCACCGGTTGCGAGGGTCCGGCCGGCACCACCCGCGCAATGCGCCGCATCCTGCTTGGCCCGCTCTTCGCCCTCCCGCTGGGAACGCTGCGCGACCTCGAACGCCGCCGTGCCCGTGCCGGCGGCACCTGGCCCGCCGCGGTGTCCGCCCTGGTCCCCACCTCGTCCGGGCGGGGACCCGGCCCCGGAGGACTCGCTGCCCTCCTCGCCGATCCCTCCTGGGCCGATCGCCTCCCCGCCGCCGACGGCTTCTGGGAGCTGTGGTCGCATCTCCCCCAGATCCGCCACATCGTCGACGACCCGGGCCGGGCCGATGAACGGGCCGCCTGGCGCTCTCTCGCCCAGGTGCTCGTCCGGTGGAACGAGCGCAACCCGCAGGCAACCCTGCTCGACTATCGGAGGCTCACCGAGGAGGAGGACTTCGAGGCCCAGCCGTTGCTCAGCTACCGGCGTGTGCGCGGCGACCGCCTCACCCTCACCACCCTGCACCAGTCCAAGGGTCTCGAGTTCGAGGTCGTCTTCATCGCCGACGCGGTAGAGGGCGTGTTCCCCGACCTACGGGCCCGTGACTCCCTGCTCGGGGTCCGCCACCTCCTCCCCCATCTCCCGGACGACGCCGCCGCCTACCGGGCGTTCCGCCTCCAGGAGGAACGCCGCCTCGCCTACACCGCCATGACACGGGCACGGCGCCGGGTGGTGTGGACCGCCACCGCCACCGGCTTCGACGAGGGGCAGGGGGTCCCCAGCCGGTTCCTGCCGCTCGTGGCCGGCACCCCGACGGGCGCGCAAGCCGCGACGCGGCCTCCGCCCCCGGATGCGCCGACGACGCCCCATGAGGCGGAGGCGACGCTGCGGCGCCTCGCGGCCGACCCTGCCGGGAGCCGGGGTGCCCGCCTCGCGGCCGTCACCGTGCTGGCGGAGGGCGAGCACTGGGGGCTCCGACCCGCGTCGCGTCTGGCCGGCGTCCGCACCCGGGGTCCCGACACGGGCCTGATCGGGGACCGCCTCGTCCTCTCTCCCAGCCAGGCGGAGTCCTATGCGGGTTGTCCCCGCCGCTACGCCTTGGAGCGCCGCCTCCACGTCGGCGACGAACCGTCCGTCTACGCCACCTTCGGTCTCCTCGTCCACCAGGTGTTGGAGGACACCGAGCGCCTCGCCCTCGAGCGCGGCGACGCTCACGGCACCATCGAGGAGGCGCTGGCCGCCCTCGACCGCGCCTTCGAGCCCGCCGCCTTCGGTGGCGGGCCGTTCGCCACCGCCTGGCACCGGAGGGCCGTCGATGCTCTCCGTCGCCTCTACCGCATGTGGCCGTCGCAGGGCCGGGTGGTCGCGGTGGAACGGGACGTGCACCTCGAGCTGGGCGGAGTCGCCTGGGTGGGCCGTGCCGACCGTATCGAACGCGACGACGAGGGCATCCGCATCGTCGACTACAAGTCGACGCGGTCGGTGCCAAAGGAGGACGACGTCGCCGCGTCGCTTCAGCTCGGCTTCTACATGCTGGCGGCGGAGGCCGACCCGGAGATCGCCGCGCTGGGACCGGTCGTGGCCGCCGAGACCTGGTATCCGTCCGCCAGGACGAAGACCAAGGTCACGACACGCGCCTTCGCCCCCGATCGCCTCACCGAGGTGCGCGACCGCCTGGTGGCCGCAGGCGCAGGAATCGCCGCCGAGGACTGGAGCCCGCTGGTCGGTCCGGACTGCGAGCGGTGCCGGGTCCGCCCGGTGTGCCCCGAGTGGCCTGAGGGCGGAGAGGCGTTCACATGACCGACCGTTTCGTTCCGTCCGCCGAGCAGCAGCGCATCATCGACCATCCCGCCGAGCCGTTGCGGGTGGTGGCCGGGGCCGGCACCGGCAAGACGACCACCATCGTGCACCGGCTGCGGGCCGCGGTCGCCGCCGGGCTCGCCCCCGAGCAGGCGATTGGCATCACCTTCACCAACAAGGCCGCCGAGGAGCTCGCCGACGGGCTGCGCCTCGCCCTCCCCCTCCACACCGCCGAAGGTCGTGAAGTCGAGGTGACCACCTACCACGGGTTCGCCTATGCCGTGCTCCAGGAGTTCGGCGCCGCCGTCGGCATCGAGCGCGACGCCCCCGTCATCGGCCCCGGATACGTGCGCCAGCTCCTGCTCGAGAGCCTCGCCACGGGCGAGTACGCGTTCCTCGACGTCAGCGCCCCCTCATGGCGGGTGGACGACGCGGCCGCCCTCGCCGGTCAGCTTTCCCGCAACCTCCGTACCGCCGCCGAGCTGGCGACCGACCCTGCCACGGCGAACGACGAGGTGGAGGCGCAGCGGGCAGAGCTGCTCGAGGTGATCGCCACCTTCGATCGCGCCAAGCGCCGCCTCGGTGTGGTCGACTACGGCGACCTCATCCTCTTCGCCCACCGCCTCGTGACCCGACACCCCCACCTGGCCCGCCGGATCCGGGATCGCTACCGGTTGGTGCTCCTCGACGAGTATCAGGATACCGATCCGGCGCAGCGTGAGCTGCTCCGAGCCATCTTCGGCGACGGGTTCGCCGTCACCGCGGTGGGCGACGTCGACCAGACGATCTACGAGTGGCGGGGCGCCTCGCCGGCGAACTTCACCGCCTTCCCCTCCCACTTCCCCGCCGCCGACGGGATGCCGGCGGCCACCCTGCCCCTCACCCACAACCGGCGGTCAGGGCCGCGGGTGCTCGAGGTCGCCCACCGCATCCGCGCCGAGATCCACGGCGACGAGCCGCCCAATCGCCTCCAGTGCGTCCCGGGAGGGCCCGACGACGAGGTCCGGGCGGGCTACTTCCGCACCGCGGTCGGTGAAGCCACCTGGATCGCGGAGGAGATCCGGCGCCTCCACGACGAGGAGGGGGCGGCCTGGCGCGACATGGCGGTGTTGTTCCGCAAGAACCGGCACATCCCGCTGGTGCGCGACGCCCTCGACGCCGTGGGGGTTCCGCTGGAGGTGGCGTCACTGGGCGGCCTCCTCAGCGTCCCCGACGTCGCGGACCTCCACGCCTGGCTCCGCATCCTCGGCCAGCCCGACGATTCGGCCGCGCTGCTGCGCATCCTGCTCGGCGACCGCTACCGGCTCGGGATGGGTGATGTGGCGCCGCTGGTGCGATGGCGGCGCCACCGCGAACGCACCTCCACCGCCGGGATCGACGAGGCGCCGGGCTGGCCGCTGCTGGAGGCGGTCGACCGCCTCGACGCCGTCGCCGACCTCGGCGACGAGACCCGGGAGCGCCTCACCGAGTTCCGCGACCGCTACCGCAGCTTCCTCCAACTCGCCCAAGGGGTGTCGCTCGTCGAGCTGTGCCGGCGCATCCTCGACGGCACCGAGACCTGGGCCGAGGTCGAAGCCCGCGAGCCGGCCGCCGCCCTCACCGCCCGGCTCAACCTCTACCGGTTCCTCGACCTCGCTGAGGAATGGAGCCCCCTCCAGGGGCGCCCGTCGCTGGAGGCGTTCCTCGGGTATCTCGACCTGCTGTCCAGCGACGAGGCCGCCGACGAGCTCGACACGGCGCGGGTCGGCGGCGAGGACGCAGTGACGCTGCTGACGGTGCACCGCGCCAAGGGGCTGGAATGGGACACCGTATTCCTCCCCGCCCTCTCCACCGGCGTCTTCCCGGCCAAGTCGCTCGGCTACGACGATCCCGGCCGCCAGGCGCGCCGACTCCCCTACGAGCTCCGGCTCGACATCGCTGCCCAGCCGGCGTTGCTGGGCGGCGACAAGGAGCGCCGCTCCGAGTTGCAGGAACGCCACCGCATCCAGGAGTGGCGGGCCGCCTACGTCGCCGTCACTCGGGCCCGCCGGCGCCTCGTCCTCACCGGCGCCCACTGGTACTCCACCGGCCCCACCTCGCACCCGCCCAGCGCCCTGTTCACGCTGGCGGCGGGCACGCCCGAGGTCGAGGTGTTCCAGTACCACACCGATCCGGGGGATCCACCACACCGCCTCACGCTGCCGACCCTCGCCGGCGCCCCCGATCCCGTGTTCGCCGAAGGGTGGGCCGAGGCGTTGCGGGCCGCCACCACCGCGCCCGGGGCAATGCGGACCCGCGCCGGGGCTCAGACCGCGTCGTACGATGAGGCGGTGGACCAGCTTCACCTCATGCTGGAAGGACTTCCTGGGCCCCTCCCCGACGCCGCGCCCGGCGACGACGCCGATGTATCGGTCACGGCGCTGGTGACATTGGCGTCCTGCCCCAAGCGATTCTTCTGGAGCGAGAAGGATCCCCTGCCGCGGCGACGCTCCCCGTGGCTCCGGCACGGCGTCGAGGTGCACCGCCGCATCGAGCTGCACAACCGCGGCCACATGGCACTCGACGAAGCCGACGACCTCTACGACCTCACCTCTGCCGGCGGTGACGGCAGCGCAGGACCCGAGGCCGCAGATCCGGTGGGCGACGCCTTCGCCACCTACCAGCGTTCCCGTTTCGCCGCGGTGCGGCCCCGGTTCGTCGAGACGCCTATCGATCTCGCCACACCGTCGGGCCGGGTCCGGGGACGGATCGACGCCGTGTACGAGCCGGAACCGGGAACGTGGGAGATCATCGACTTCAAGTCCGGCCGGCCCGGCAACAACCCGGCCGCCGTCGTGCAACTCCAGGCCTACGCGGTCGCCGCCGCCGACGGAGCCGTGGCACCCGACCCACCCTCCCGCCTCCGGGTCGCCTTCGCCTACCTGGGGGGCGACGAGATGGTCGAGGTCGGCGAAGACGTCGACGACGCGTGGCTGGAGCGGGCCCGGAGCCGGCTCGAAGAGCTCACGGCCGCCAGCATGGGTAACCGCTTCGAA
>JASFUV010000110.1:0-5098 GCA_050050155.1 Acidimicrobiia bacterium
GCCAGGATCGTCTTGTCGCTCTCGGTCTCGTTGGCGGCTTCGTCGATGACCGCGGTGATCGAATCGAGCGCACCGACCGACGTCGGGATGTAGATGACGCACACCGCATCGACCTCGTCGGAGTCGAGGAGGACGTCGATGGCGGCCCGGTACTCGGCGGGACCCGCCGCCGCGATGAGGTCGACCGGGTTGCCGGTGGCGGCCTCCGCCGGGAGGTGGGAACGCAGCTTCGACTGGATCGTCTCCGACAGCTCCGGCAGCGTGAGCCCGGTGGCTTCCATGGCGTCGGCCGCCAGGATCGCCGGGCCGCCTGCGTTGGTGATGACCCCGACCCGCCTGCCCTTGGGGACCGGCTGGCTGGCGAGAAGCTGCACGACGGCGAAGAGCTCCTCCAGGGTGTTGGTGCGGATGACGCCTGTCTGGCGGAACAGAGCCTCCACTGCGGTGTCCGTGCTGGCCAGGGCCCCGGTGTGGCTGCTGGCGGCGCGGGACCCGGCGGTGCTGCGGCCCGACTTGACCGCCACGATCGGCTTCTTCTTGGCGATGTGCCTGGCGAGCCGGGCGAACCTGCGAGGGTTCCCGAACGACTCGAGGTAGAGGGCGATCACGTCGGTGGCGGGATCGTCCTCCCAGGCCAGCAGCAGGTCGTTGCCGCTGATGTCCGCCTTGTTGCCGACCGACACGAACGACGAGATGCCGATGTTGTTGCGGGCGGCGTAGTTGAGGATGGCGATGCCAAGCGCTCCCGACTGGCTCGAGAACGCCACGTTGCCGTGGGAGGGGACCAGCGGGGCGAACGTCCCGTTGAGCCGGACCGCCTTGTCGGTGTTGAGGACACCCATGCAGTTGGGGCCGACGATGCGCATCCCGGCGTCGCGTGCCGTGTCGAGCAGCTCTTCTTCGAGCTTGATCCCTTCGCCGCCGACTTCGGAGAACCCGGCGGAGATCACGACCAGGCCCCGGACCTTCTTCTGGGCGCACTCTTCGACGGCCTGCAGCACGTAGCGGGCCGGCACCACGATGTAGGCGAGGTCGATCGTGTCGGGGATGTCGAGCACGGTCGGGAACGCTTTCACGGAGTGCACCGATTCGGCGCTGGGGTTGACCGGGTAGAGCGAGCCGCCGAAGTTGCCGCTGATCAGGTTGTGGAAGAGGCGGCCGCCGATGGAGGCCGGGTTACGGCTGGCGCCGATCACCGCGATCGACTTCGGGTACAGGATCGGCAGGATGGAGGCGGCCACCGCCTGACGCTCGTGCGCCAGCTCGACGCGACGGGCGTCCTCGGAGTACTCGATCGGGAAGCGCACCGAGTAGACGCCTTCGTCCAGGGTCCGTTCCAGCGAGTAGCCGGAATTGCGGAAGAGCCGCATCATCTGGTTGTTCTCGGCGAGCACCATGGCGTTGAAGGACGCGATCCCGTTGCGGCGGGCGTGGAGCGTGAGGAGCTGGAGCAGCTCGGTGCCGATGCCCCGGTTCTGGTGATCGTCGACGACGGCGAACGCCACCTCGGCGGAATCCGGCTTCTCCTTGTCGCGGTCGTAGCGGCCGATGCCGACGATCTCGTCGTCTTCGATGACGACCAGCGCCATGCGATCGACGTAGTCGACGGTGGAGAAGTACTCGGCCTCCTCGTAGGTGAGATCGGGCTTGACCTTGAAGAACCGGAGGTAGATGGACCGTTCCCCGAGCCGGCGAAACGCCTTGCGGAGCCGCCGGGAGTCGTCCGGCTTGATTGGTCGGAAGTGGGCCACCGTGCCGTCGCGCAGCACGATGTCGAGTTCGTATTCTGAGGGGTATTCGCCCATCGGATCTCCTGGCTTGTGATGCGTCGATTCTGCCACGAACGATCCTTCTCCAGGAATCGGGAACGAACGTTCCGCCGGGGAAGGCGACACGGGGCAAGGCTCGCTCGGCGTCAGGGAATCTGGTCGAGGAGCCGGGCGTGGGCGTCGAGCAGCGGCAGGACCGCGGCTGCGCCGTCCGACGGGAGGGTGAGGATGGCCCGGTGCACCCCGGCTTGCGCCAGATCGGCCAGCGAACCCGGATCGGCCGGGGCGCCGTAGAGGGTGATCTCGATCCCGGCAGGGTCCCGTCCCGCCGCCTCGGCGTCGGCGCGGATCTGTGCGATCCGTTCCACGATGGGGTGCCGGCCGCCGAGGGGCATCCAGCCGTCGCAGAACTCCACGATGTCGGCCCGGGTGCGGGGCCCGGCGTCACCTCCGAGGATGATCGGCGGGTGGGGACGCTGCACCGGCTTGGGCCAGGCCCAGCTCGGTTCGACGTGCACGAAGTCGCCGTCGAACGACGCGACGTCGTCGGTCCACAGCGCCTTCATCGCCAGGATCTTCTCGCGCAGGATGCGGCGCCGTTCCCGGTAGGCGATCCCGTGCTGCGCCATCTCCTCCTTGTTCCAGCCGTAACCGATCCCGAACAGGAACCTGCCGCCGCTGAGGGTGTCGAGCGAGGCGACCTCCTTGGCGAGCCAGATCGGGTCGCGCTGGGCGACGAGACAGATCCCGGTGGCGAGCTTGATGCGGGAGGTGACGGACGCGATGGCGGCGAGGGCCACGAACGCATCGAAGGTCCGCCAGTACTTCTCGGGGAGATCGTCGGCGCCCTTCACCCCGCCGCGCGGGGTGGCCCGGCTGGTCGGGATGTGGCTGTGCTCAGGGAGCCACAGCGACTCGAAGCCACGCTGTTCCACCTCCTGGGCGAGGAGGACGGGGGAGATGGCGGTATCGGTGGCGAACATCGTGACGCCGAGCTTCATGGCACTCCTTCCTGAACGCCGAGCTTATCGGCGCCCGCGTCAGTTGACGGTGCGCCGCAGGGGCCGGAGCCTGTGATCGGACGTGAAGAGCATCCGGGTCACGCCGAGGGCGACGACCACCGCGGTGGTGGCGACCGCCCCCAGGATGAGGTACATGATGGCCGCCTGGACCAGGACCGCCTCGACCGGGTCGACGCCGCCGAGGATGAGGCCGGTCATGGCGCCCGGGAGGAACACGAGCCCCACCGCCTTCGTCGATTCGATCTGGGGGGTGAGGGCGGTCCGCATGGCGGAGCGGACGTAGGGGCGGGCCGCCTCCCGGGACGACTGGCCGAGGGCGAGCCGTGCCTCCACCTCTGACCGCTTGTCGGCGAGCTCGTCGGTGACGCGGCGGGAAGAGAGCACGGTTCCGCTGAGCGAGTTGCCGATCATCATCCCGGCGAGGGGAACGATGGCGCGGGCCTCGACGGGGAAGATGCCGAGCCCGAAGATGGTCCCCAAGGTGGCGGCGGCGGCGAGCACGAGGGCGGTGAGGGCGATGCCGAACAGGCCCGGCACCTCCGGGGCGCGGCGGTGCACGGTCCAGGAGGCGAACACCACCATCCCGGCCACCCACAGCCACGAGTAGGCGAGGCTGCGCGACGGTTCCAGGAGCCACGCCAGCACGAACCCCATCGCGATGAGCTGAACGAAGGCCCGGACGGTGGCCCCGATCAGCTGCTTCTCGAGGCGGAGCTGCTGGCCGAGGGAGACGAGGAGGGCGACGGCCACCAGCAGCAGCGACGTTGCAAGCCCGAGCGGGGTGACGTCGCCCTTCACGAGCCCTCCCCATTCAGATGGGCAAGGGCGGCGGGAAGATCGGGATCGTCGGCGGGACCGGCGAAGACGGGGCGCCCGCTGTCGAGCATCAGCAGATGGTCGGCGAGGCGGCGCAGCTGCGCCACGTCGTGGGTGACCCACAGGATCGGCACCCCGTCCTGGGCGAGGGCGCGGGCGAGGCGTTCGAGGGTGCGCACCGCTCCCGGGTCGAGCGACGAGGTCGGTTCGTCCATCAGCAGCACCTCGGGGCCGGTCACCAGGGTGCGGGCCAGGCAGGCCCGCTGCGCCTCGCCTCCGGAGAGGTCGTCGCCGACCCGGTCGAGGAATCCGGCGTCGAGTTCGACCCGCGCCATCACCCCGGCCAGTGTCTCCTCGGACGCGGCGGGGTCGGCGACCCGCAGGTTGTCACGCACCGTCCCGGGGAAGAGGGCGGGGCGCTGGAACACCATGCCGACCCGCCGCCGCAGGGTGAGGGGGTCGACGCCGGCCAGGTCGGTGCCCCGGAACCGCACCACGCCCCGGTCGGGCACCTCGAGGCGGTTACAGAGGCGCAGCAGGGTCGACTTCCCGGCTCCGGAACGGCCTGCGATGACGGTCAGGCCGCCCTCGGGCACGGCGGCGGTGACGTCGTGCAGGATCACCGTTCCCGTCTTGGCGAGCCGGACCCGGTGGAAGTCGAAGAGCGCGGTCACGGCCCGACGCTAGCGTTGCGGACCCGGCGGCCGCCCTCAGATCGTCCAGGGGTCGGGGGCGTCGGTGTCGATGTCGTAGCGCTTGATGGCGTCGAGCACCACGGACGGTTTGACCTTGCCGTCGGCGGCGAGGGCCGCCAGGGTGGCGGCGACCACGTGCCCGGTGTCGATCTCGAAGAACCGGCGCAGCGCCTCCCGGGTGTCGGAGCGCCCGAACCCGTCGGTCCCCAGCGGCACGAAGCGCCCAGGGATCCACCGTCCCACCTGATCGGGCACGGCCCGCAGGTAATCGGTCACGGCCACGACCGGGCCGCCGACTGCGGACAAGGCCTCGGTGACGAACGGGACCCGCGCCTCCTCGTCGGGATGCAGCCGGTTCCAGCGTTCCGCCGAGATGGCCTCTTCGCGCAGCAGCTTGTACGACGTGGCGCTCCACAGCTCCGCCGCCACCCCGTAGTGCTCGGCGAGCTCGGATTGGGCGTCGCGGGCTGCCCGGTGCGCCGTCCCCGAAAAGAGGATCGCAGCGGGGATCTTCGACGTCTCGGGGGCCTCAGCCCAGCGGTACAGACCCCGGATGATGCCCTCTTCTGTGCCGTCAGGCTTGGGGGGCTGCTGGTAGTTCTCGTTGTAGAGGGTCAGGTAGTAGAAGGCGTCGTCGCCGTCGACGTACATGCGGTGGAGGCCGTCGCGAATGATGGTGCTCATCTCGTAGGCGAAGGCAGGGTCGTAGGCCCGGCAGGGCGGCACGGTGGAGGCGAGCAGCAGGCTGTGGCCGTCCTGATGCTGCAGGCCCTCGCCCAGCAGGGTGGTGCGCCCG
>JASFUV010000111.1:0-5064 GCA_050050155.1 Acidimicrobiia bacterium
TACGTCGGCGACGACCTCTACGAGGAGCTGCGGCGCCGCAGCCTCGACATCTACACCCGCGGCGCCGCCTACGCCGCGGCCCGCGGCATCATCCTCGCCGACACCAAGTTCGAGTTCGGGCGGGTCGGCAACGAGATCCTCCTCATCGACGAAGTCCTCACGCCCGACAGCTCCCGCTACTGGCCGGCCGATCAGTGGGAGCCCGGCGCCGTCATGCCCTCCTTCGACAAGCAGCCGGTGCGTGACTGGCTCGACGCCCAAGACTGGGACAAGACACCGCCGCCGCCCCGCCTCCCGGCGGAGGTCGTCGCCAGCACCCGCCGCCGCTACATCGAGGCGTTCACCCGGCTCACCGGACAGGCATTCGACGACCCAGCGGAAGGGGCGTGATGAAGCGGTTGCGGATCGACATCCGGCGCAAGGAGGGGCTCTCCGATCCGGAGGGCGTCGCCACACTGCGGGCGCTGCGCGATCTCGGGTATGCCGAGGTCGGCGAGGTCCACTTCGGGCGCATGATCTTCCTCGACCTCCCCGACGGCGACGGCGACGACACCGACGCCCGTGTCGAGGAGATGTGCCGCCGCCTCCTCGCCAACCCCGTCATCGAAGACTGGACCGTGGAGACGATCGAATGAGGGTCGCGGTCGTCATGTTCCCGGGGACCAATTGCGAGCACGACGTCGCCTGGGCCCTCGGCGAGCTCGGCGTCGAGCCGGAGCTGGTGTGGCACCGCGCCACCGACCTCGACGGCTTCGACGGCGTGGTGCTGCCGGGCGGGTTCGCCCACGGCGACTACCTCCGCACCGGCGCCATCGCCCGCTTCTCCCCGGTGATGGCGGCGGTGGAGCGCCACGCCGCCGCCGGCACCCCCGTGCTCGGCATCTGCAACGGGTTCCAGATCCTCTGCGAGGCGGGGCTGCTCCCCGGCGCCCTCGTCGCCAACCGCGACCTCCGGTTCATCTGCCGGCCGGTGGAAGTGAGGGTGGAGAGCACCGACAGCATGCTCACCCGCGCCGCCCAGGTCGGGCAGGTGCTGCGCCTCCCCCTCAACAGCTACGAGGGCAACTACATCGCTCCCTCCGGCGAGCTGGCCCGCCTCGAGGAACGGGGCCGGGTCATGCTCCGCTACTGCGACGCCGCCGGGGTCGTCGACGACGCCACCAATCCCAACGGCTCCACCAACGCCATCGCCGGCATCGCCAACGAGGCCGGCAACGTCGCCGCCCTCATGCCCCACCCGGAACGGGCCGCCGAACCCATCCTCGGCTCGGTCGACGGGCGCATCCTCCTCGAGTCGTTCGTCGCCAGCATGGTGCGGGAACCGGCGACCGCATGAGCGAACCCGAACCGGCCCACCGCCAGCTCGGCATGACCGACGAGGAGTACGACTCCGTCGTCGCGATCCTGGGACGCCCACCCCGCCCGGCGGAGCTGGCGATGTACTCGGTGATGTGGTCCGAGCACTGTTCCTACAAGTCGTCGCGGGCCTGGCTGGGACGATTCCCGACCGAGGCGCCGTGGGTGGTGGTGGGTCCCGGCGAGAACGCCGGGGTGGTCGACCTGGGGGACGGCTGGCTCGCCGCCCTCCGTATCGAGAGCCACAACCATCCGTCCTTCGTCGAGCCGTACCAGGGCGCCGCCACCGGCGTCGGCGGCATCCTGCGCGACGTGTTCACCATGGGGGCCCGCCCGGTGGCGGTGTGGGACCCGCTGCGGTTCGGGCCGCTCTCGGTCGCCCGCAACCGCTACCTGCTGTCGGGGGTCGTCTCCGGCATCGCCGGTTACGGCAACGCGGTCGGCGTCCCCACCCTCGGCGGCGAGCTGGAGTTCGCCGACTGCTACAGCGCCAACCCGCTCGTCAACGTCATGGCGCTCGGCCTGCTGAAGCGGGACCAGCTCGTGCTGCGGGCCGCGTCCGGGGACGGCAACGTGGCGGTGCTCCTCGGGTCGTCGACCGGTCGTGACGGTATCGGCGGCGCCTCCATCCTCGCCTCCGCCAGCTTCGACGAGGAATCGGGAGCCAAACGGCCCTCCGTGCAGGTGGGCGACCCGTTCGAGGAGAAGAAGCTGATCGAAGCCTGCCTCGAGCTGTACCAGCGGGGCCTGGTGGTCGGGATCCAGGACCTCGGCGCCGCCGGCATCTCCTGCGCCACCTCCGAGTCGGCCGCCGGGGGCGGGATGGGCATGGACGTCGACCTCGACGCGGTGCACCTGCGGGAAGCCGGCATGACCCCGGGCGAGATCCTGATGTCGGAATCCCAGGAACGCATGCTCGCCATCGTCACGCCGGAGGACCTCGACGAGGTGCTGGCCCTCGCCGCCAAGTGGGAGATCGCGGCGAGCCCCATCGGCCACGTCAACCCCTCCAAGCAGCTCAGGGTCTTCCACCAGGGCGAGTTGGTGGCGGAGGTCCCGGCGGCGTCCCTCAGCGACGACGCCCCCCTCTACCGGCGCCCCGCCGCCCGGCCCGAGTACCTCGACCGGGTGTGGGAGGTCGACGAGCCGCTCCCGGCGGGCGTCGACCTGGGCGACACCCTGCTGCGCCTCCTCGCCGACCCCGCGTTGGGTGATCCGTCGTGGATCTACGAACAGTACGACCATCAGCTCTTCCTCAACACGGTGGTGGAGCCCGGCCACGACGGGTCGCTGCTGCGCATCAAGGGAACCACCAAGGGCCTGGCGGTGTCCACCGACGGCAACGCCCTCCTCTGCTACCTGGACCCCCGCCGCGGCAGCGCCCGCCTCGTCTACGAGGCGGCCCTCAACGTCGCCGTCACCGGGGCCCGCCCCTACGCGGTGGTCGACAACCTCAACTTCGGGAACCCCGAGAAGCCGGCCGTGATGTGGCAGTTCCTCGAGACCGTCGAGGGGATGGCCGAGGCCTGCGAGGTGCTCGGCGTTCCGGTCATCGGCGGCAACGTCTCGTTCTACAACGAGACCGGCGGGGAGGACATCTACCCGTCGCCGGTGGTGGGGATGCTCGGGTTCTGCGACCCGATGCCGGAGCGGCCTCCCCGTCTCGACCGCGCCGAGGCCGGCATGGAGGTGTGGCTCGTCGGGCCCGAGGACCACGAGGACTTCGCCGCCAGCGCCTACAACCGCGTCGTGCTCCGCCTCCGGCGGGGTCGCCCGGGCGCCCCCGACCCGGCGATGGCGGTGGCCGTGACCGAAGCGGCCGCCTCGCTCGCCTCCACCGTCCCGGTGCTGCACGATGTCTCGTCCGGCGGCGTGGCCGTCGCCCTCGCCGAGATCTGCATCAAGTCCGGGGTCGGCGTCACGCTCGACAACGGGGACTGGCGCTGCCTGCTGTCCGAGGCCCCCCACCGCTTCCTGGCGGTGGCCCCCGCCGGAACCCCGCTCGAGGTCGGCGAGGCACCCGCCCAACGCATCGGCACCATGGGGGGCGACGCCATCGACTTCGACCGGCACGGGGGGGTGACCGTGGCCCGGGCCGCCGCGGTGTGGCGCAACGCGCTGCGCGGCCGCCTCGGCTGACCGACCGCGGTCACGGTGCCGGATTACCGAGGGGTGTCGGTTAGGTTGACGATCGTATGGAAGATCACGTGTCCACCACCGTTTGTTACCGCCACCCGGACCGGCCCACCGGTCTCTCCTGCAGCGAATGCGGCCGTCCCATCTGTGCCGAATGCTCCATCGACGCCCCGGTGGGGCAGCGCTGCCCGGAGTGCGCCAAGCCGACCGGCCGCCACCGGGTGATCGACGCCCGCCGCATCGTCGCCGGCCCCCGCTTCGAGACGAGCCCCATCACCTTCACCCTCATCGCCATCAACGTCGCCCTGTTCCTGGTGGCGCTCGGCTCGGCCTCGATCGACCGCCGGCTCTTCAATGACTTCTCGGCCTACAACTACGCCATCTCCCAAGGCGAGTGGTGGCGGATCCTCACCGCGGCGTTCCTCCACCTCAACACCGTCCACATCCTCTTCAACATGTACGCCCTCTACCTGTTCGGGCCCCGGCTCGAGCAGCAGGTGGGGTCGGTCGCCTTCGCTTCGCTCTACTTCGCCGCGGCGGCGGGGGGCGGCGCCGCCTCCTACCTCCTCGGCCCCCTCAATCAGGCGAGCGTCGGCGCCTCCGGCGCCATCTTCGGGCTGTTCGGCGCCTGGATGTTCGTCGCCTACCAATTGCGAAAGACTCAGATGGGGCGGGCCATGTTCAACCAGCTCATCTTGCTGCTCGTGCTCAACCTCGCCCTCCCCCTCGTCGCTCCGTCCATCGATTGGCGCGCCCACGCCGGCGGATTCGTGATCGGCCTCCTCGTCGCCGCCCTGTGGGCCGAGTTCGCCAAGGGCAGGCCCAACGCCCGCGCCGTCCGCACCGGCATCGGCACCGCCATGCTCGTCTTCATGATCCTGATCGTCGCCCTCTGAGCCACCGGCGGCCTGCCGCCGCGGGGTCGGCAGCGGGCGCGGCGCGGCGCTCTACACTCGCCGGGTGCCGCACCCCGCCACGCCGCATGGGCCGCTCCCGGACCGCCCCGGGGAAGCTTGTGGAACCTTCGGGGTGTTCACGCCCGGTGAGTCGGCCGCCCGCCTCACCTACTTCGGGCTCTTCGCCCTCCAGCACCGCGGCCAGGAGAGCGCCGGCATCGCCGTCTCCGACGGGGACCTCCTCACCGTGTTCAAGAACCTCGGTCTGGTGGCGCAGGTCTTCGACGAGACCACCCTCGCCAGCCTCCCCGGCCACCTCGCCATCGGCCACACCCGCTACTCGACGACAGGCTCGTCGGTGTGGGAGAACTCCCAGCCGGTATACCGCCAGATCAACCACAACGGCATCGCCCTCGCCCACAACGGCAACCTGATCAACACCGCCGAGCTCGCCACCGACCTCGGAAAGCAGGCGGCGACGACCGATTCGGAGCTGATGGCCGAGGCGATCGCCCGATCCATGCTGGAGGGGCGCGATCTGGTGGAGGCACTCACCGAGACCCTGCCGCGGTTCGAGGGGGCGTTCACCCTGGCGCTGATGGATCGCACCACCCTGGTCGGGGTGCGGGATCCGCACGGGTTCCGCCCCATGTGTCTGGGCCGCATCGACGGCGGG